>CAINKA010000055.1 GCA_903849835.1 uncultured Alphaproteobacteria bacterium | reverse complement strand
GAAAAAAGTGCTAAAATTTAGTCGGAATTATGAGGTGAAAACATAGCTGGAATGCTTGGGAATAAAGGGTTGGGGTCTAATGACGGTCATTAGGAAATTTTGGGTGATGACGGATCTGGGTTAAAAAAAGTTTTTTGAAATTTCGCGCAATAAAAAACCGCTTTCAAATTTAAAAATTCGAAAGCGGTTTTTTTATTTTTTAGATCTTCAAAAATTATGCAGAAGCAACTTCTTTTTCAGGAGATTCTTCCTTCTTTTTTCTTGGTTTTTTTGGCGCCGCAGATTCTACTTCAGCAACTTCCGAAACAACTTCAGAATCTTCGGATTTAGAACCTTTCTTTGCAGCTTTCAAAAGAGCTTCAATTTCAGACTCGCTTCTGGTCACGATCAATCTCACATTAAGAGCAATTTCTGAATGAAGATTCAATTTCACTTCGTAAAGACCGATTTCTTTGATTGGTTTTTTTAAGAAAATATCCGCACGCGAAACTAATTTTTCTCCAATCACTTCGTTAATCTTCGCTGCAATAACCGCGGAATTAACTGATCCGTAAAGCCTTCCGTCATCAGATGCGTTTTCAATAATCACGACATCTTTGCCAGAAATTTGTGCTTTAACTTTTTCTGCGACGCTAAGATTTTTTAGATTTTCTTGCTCGAATTCGTGCTTCTTAGTTTCAAAGATTTTGTAATTATTGGTTGTGAAGCAAATTGCTTTTTTGTTCGGGATCAAAAAATTTTTGGCATAACCGTTTTTTACTTCGATAACATCACCAATTTTACCCAAGTTAGAAACTGTGGCGATTAAAATAATTTTCATTTGCTTAATTAGTTTGGAGTTACTTCTTTTTTAACTGGAGAAATCAATGCTAGATGGCGTGCGCGCTTGATTGCATTCGCAATGGCTCTTTGCTTTTTCACTGCAACATTCGTGATTCTGCTTGGAATAATTTTTCCTCTTTCAGACAAAAATTTATTCAAAAGTTTTAGATTTTTGTAATTGATTTCATCGATTGAAATATCGCTAAGAGGGCAAGATTTTCTTTTTCTGATGAAGACGCTTTGATTAACGAGCGAAATTTTTATGTAACCTTCCTCGTTGCTATCTTGCTGGCCCGCAGGCTTAGTGTTTTTATTTTTGTTATTTTTATTGTTGGTAATTCTTGCAGCCATGATTCTGGAAATTGAAATTAATTAAACATCGAACTGAACTTGATCCAAGACTAGATCGATTTTGCTAGGCTCTTTCTTAGCTTGAACCTTTCCCGCCTTGTAATTTTTAGCACTGTCTGAAACGAATAAAGGAGACTCATCTTGGTGAGATTCGGCAGCGAAAGTCATGTTTCTGATGATGTCTTCGTTGAATCCCATAACGCGATTAAGTTCAGCAACCGCAGGATATTCCGCATCGATATTGAGCAAAACATAATGACCTCGTGCATTCTTTTTTATGTCGTAAGAAAGATTTCTTAATCCCCAATATTCTTTGGAAATTACCTTTCCTTTACCATCGGTGATAATCTTGGAAAGCTTGCTGGTTAAGGCATCAACGTCATCGGCAGTCAAATCTTGCCGAGCAATAAAAACGGTCTCGTAAAGAGGCATAAATAAAATTTTAAGTTGGAAATTAATTGCTTTCTTTGAGCAGCTAAAAGTTGGGAGCGGCGCAAACTATGGAGCGGGGTTTTTAATTGCAAGATTAAATTGATTTAAGATTTTAGATTTTAGATTTAAAATTTTTTTACATTTTAAATTTTACAATAAAGCCAGTGAACCCTTGACACGCAAAGCTAGAAACGTAGTCAGAAAATCTAAAATCTAAAATCCTAAATCTAAAATCAGTGTCAATTTTAAACCGCAAAGCCCATTTCAACTACGAGATAGAAGAAGAAATTGAAGCTGGAATCATGCTGCTTGGCAGCGAGGTGAAATCAATCCGAGAAGGCAAAGCCAGCATTGCAGAAGCCTATGTTGCAGAAATTTCCGGTGAATTATTTTTGGTCAATTGCAACATTAGCGAATATAAAAACGCCAATCGCCTCAACCATCCTCCAAAAAGACAGCGCAAGCTTTTGCTGCATAAAAACCAACTCGAAAGAATCGTCGGAAAAATGCAAATGAAGGGCTATTCCGCCTTGCCATTAAAAATTTTTTTCAACAAAAAAAACTTCGCTAAAGTCGTAATCGGAATCGGTCGCGGTAAGAAACTTTACGACAAGCGAGAGTCGATTAAGAAGAAGGATGAGGCGCGGCGAGAACAGCGCGGTGAGGAGTGAGGTAATTTCAATGTCATGCTGAGCCTGTCGAAGCATGATTCAAGGCACCGAGACCCGAATCATGCTTCGACAGGTTCAGCATGACACCGAGGTTTTTTGATCTAGATCGAAAAATTTTTTAACTCTCCCAAAGTCTTTGTTTGCAAAGGTTTGTGGGTTTGTAATACTTTCTTAACCGGACAGCAATGGTCTCAAACTTCCTCCTCCCCCTCACCTCCCTCCCCCGTATTGGCCCAGCAATCGCCGCCTCTCTCACTAATCTCATCGGTCAAAATAAAATTTTTGATTTGCTGCTGCACAAGCCAATTCGCGCTGAAAAAATTTTAATTCGTCCGCGACTTTTTGAAGTTGCGGAAGGTCAGCTCGTAATCATCAAGGCGAAAGTTGAGTCACACACAAAGCCCGCAACTCCGCGCCAGCCTTACAAAATCATCTGCTACACTCCAACCGGTTACGTAAATTTAATTTTTTTTAAAATTTTTCCGAGCCAACTCGCGAAAATGAAAATTGGCTCCGAGATCGCTATTCTTGGGCATTTAGAAAAATTATCCGGCGAGAATCAAATCGTTCATCCACAAGAAATTCTGCCGGCAAGCGAGATCGAAAAATTGCCGCAACTGAACGTGATTTACCCTTTAACCGCCGCGATTTCACAAAAATTTTTGCGCCAAAAAATTGTCGAGGTTTTGAAAAAGTTGGATCACAAAAATGAGGAATGGATTGATGCGGAATTGTTGAGGGAGCGAGACTGGCCTAGCTTTGACGAGGCGTTGAAGAGTTTGCATTACACTGCTTTTAAATCGCAAGAATCTTGGGAAATCGCCCGCCAGCGCCTCGCCTACGACGAGCTCCTCGCTTGGCAAATCGCGGCGTTGCTCGCCAAAAATAAATCGCAGGCGCGTAAAAATTTTCTGCAACCAGAAAAAAATTTAGCGGCAGAATTTTTTTCGTCTCTGCCGTTTCAGCTTACGCAGGCACAGCTCAAATCCATCTCCGAAATTTCTGCAGAAATTTTTTCTGACAAAAAAATGCTGCGACTTTTGCAAGGTGACGTCGGCAGCGGCAAGACCGTCGTCGCAATATCCTCCTGCCTTGCCACCATTTCGCAGCAGAAACAAACTTGCGTGATTGCACCGACAACAGTGCTCGCCAAACAGCATCTGGCCTACTTCCGCAGGTTTTTAGAAAAATTTAATTTGACGATTGAACTCCTCACTTCCGCCACGACAAAAAAACAAAAAACAAAAATCATCGCCGATTTAGCTGAGGGAAAAATCGACGTTCTAATCAGCACTCACGCGGTTTTGGAGGATGACGTTAAATTCAAAAATCTTGGCCTCGCCGTAATTGACGAACAGCACCGTTTCGGCGTAATGCAACGTTTAAAACTTGTCGAAAAAGGCGCAGATGTCGACACGCTACTAATGAGCGCAACGCCCATCCCGCGCAGCTTGATGATGGGTCTCTACGGCGACATGGACATTTCGATCTTGAACGAAAAACCAAAAAATCGGCAGAGAATTGAGACGCTGGTAATGTCTGCAAAAAAAATTAACGACATCCACGAAGCCATGAAGCGCGCGGTTTTGCGTGGGGAGAAGATTTATTGGATTTGTCCGACGATTGAAGAATCGGAAGAAATGGAATTGGTTTCAGTGAAGGAAAAATTCGCCGAACTCACAAAAATTTTCGGCGCCGAAAAAGTCGGATTGCTGCACGGAAAAATGAAAGAAAGCGAAAAAGAAAAAGTGATGGCAGAGTTTGCAAATTGTAGGGGTGACCCTTGCGGTCACCCACAAGAAAAAGCAAGCCCATCCCCCACAATCCTAGTCGCAACCACGGTGATTGAAGTTGGAATCGACGTGCCTGACGCCACCGTAATCCTCGTTGAAAATGCTGAAAATTTTGGCCTCGCGCAACTTCACCAACTTCGCGGCCGCGTCGGTCGCTCCGAAAAAAAATCTTTTTGCATCCTACTTTACGGAGAAAACGTGCCTAAACGCACGTTTTCGGCCTCGCAACCGCAGATCTCAAATTGGTGGAAACGCCTCAACATTTTACGCGAATCTGACGACGGATTTTTTATTGCCGAAGAAGATTTAAAAATGCGCGGCAGCGGCGAATTACTTGGCACCAAGCAAAGTGGTTTTCCAGAATTTAGAATCGCCGATCTGAATTTCGATTCCGATTTGCTGAAAATCGCGCACAAAAATGCACAATTAATTTTGCACCGCGGCGACCTCGAAAAAAATCACCACGAGTTGCTGCAACTTTTTGGCTACGACGATTGTTTAAAAATTATTAGTGGCGGGTAACTAATAAACCCCCGCCGCCCCAACATCCAACAGCAGCTGATTCAAATATTCCCCCTCGTCGGCAATTTTCTGCGGATCGAAATGATTACGCACCCCCTTCGTCGCGCTAGCGCGTCGACTCAAGCCCCCTAAATGAGGGGATTCTTTTTCACTCTTCGCCAAAAAAACATCCGCAATGTAACGCCCGTAAATGTCGGTCTTGTTGGTCTTCACGATTAAAAACGGCACGTCCTTCAAAATTTTTTCCAACACTTTTTTACTTTGCGCGCCTTCAAAAGTTTCAGCCTCGGGAGCGTTGATTTTAGCGAGGCGGAGGATTTCGCGGTGTTGAATTTTGAAACCTAAATCGAGCACAACGTGAATGGTGTCCCCGTCAACTACGCGCTCGAGGTAGGCTTTGTAGGTGTGGAGCTGGCGCGGTTGGAGCTCGGTTTTTTGGAGTGAGAATTTTTCGCCTTTTTTCGCTGACAAAGCCACCTGCTGCGAGGCGCTCTGCTGCAGGACGCCCCCCAACCGCAGGACGGGGTTTGTAACCCCGTCCTCACGTTCAGTTCCCTTGGCAGTTCCCTTGGCAGTTCCCTTGGCAGTTCCCTCGGCAGCTCCTGCTCTACTTTGAGCTGAACCTGTGGACGGGGTTACAAACCCCGTCCAGCTCTGGGTCTGAGTCCAGCTGTCACTAACTTCCGTAAAAATATTAAACCCACAGTCCAAAAACTTTTCCCCCGAACCTTGCAAACTAGCGATTTTGTAAGCGTAAAGCACTCCACGCTCACATTTTAATTTCACGTTTTCTGGCTTGGAGATTTTTTTTCTGAGCCTGCTTTGAGCGGAAATTTTTTTCTGCAATTCACCTGAACCCAACTTTTTTTCAACCGTCAAATCCTCGAGATATTTTCTCCTCTCGTCACTTTTTACGACCAACAGATTGCGGTAGTGACTCCAGCTCAAAGCCTTGTCCTTCGCTGGCAGAATGGGGTAAGTTTTGTAGAAGAGACGCATTTGGTAGAGCGTTCTTTTGGAAATAAAAATGTCCTTTTCCAGCTGCAAAAAAATCTGCTCACCGTGACCAGCGCGTGAATTTTTTAGCAAATGTTTCTCGATCATTTTTCCAATCTGCCAACTCATTGAAATTTTTTCGTGATTAATGTCGGCAAGAATTTTCTGCTCGGTTTGCCCGATTAGTTTCCTAACTTCGGTAAGTAGATTTTGGTAATTGTTTAGGGCGATTTGCATTTGCTGCGAAGTGTTGAGGTTAAAGGCTTTTTGAAGTTTTTCTCAAATTGTGAGCCTAGGCTCACAATTCAATTTTTAAACCCCAAAAACAAAAAAACACCCAGTCATTTTTGACGGGGTGTTTTGCGAGAAACCGATGATCACAAAATTACAAAAAATTCAATGTCCTGCTGAGCCTGTCGAAGCATGATTCATGGCACAGCGCCTAGAATCATGCT
>CAINKA010000054.1 GCA_903849835.1 uncultured Alphaproteobacteria bacterium | reverse complement strand
GGGGTAAATTTGTTTGCCTTGATCAGCCGCTAACGTGGATAGTAAATCAGAGTAGCTCGTGAAAAATTTAAAGATGGGCTCTTTAAAAAAGACGTCCTCGATTTCTGCGCGCACTTTTGCATCGAGAGTTTCAAGGCCAATTTTCTCAGTTATATACTTGAGTTTTTTGCGGGTAATTTCTACTCTCATTTCACCGTCAATCACGGCCTTACCCAAGAAGGCCGAGCATTCTTGGTAGAAATCATTGAGTTTAGATTGTAGGTTTTGAATATTATTTTCCAATGTAGGCAAATAATCTTTGAGATCGATGAGTGATTTGTCCTTGTATGTGGCCAACTCAGATTCATATTTGTGGGCCAAGGTTTGTACTTCAAAAATGCTGAAGATTCCGGCCCCACCTTTTATAGAATGAAGATGACGAAGAAGGTCGTTGAGTTTGTTTTCGCCCTTCATGAGTTTGGCGATACTCCCTTTGATTTCATCCATCAGTCGCTTTGAATCGGAGACGAATATGAGAAATTGCTCTTTATTTTTGATCAGTTTGAGCACCATTTGCACGTAGTCGCGATTTCTTCGGGCCTCAAGTTCGGCAGTGTATTGTGTCGTCTTATCCGTTGCCACTGTCACAACACCTTCTAGGGAATCGTCATCTCCACGCATGGGATAATAATCGATTTTAATAAGGCGTTCTTGCTTGAGAATTTTTTGTGGGCCCAAGGCCGCATAATCTTTAAAAGGAATGATGTCTTGGAAAATTCCATCGGCCCATGTTTTGAAAACATCCGGGGGGAAATCATCCGTCTGGATAATATCCCAAATTTTTTTACCTTCTGGCGAAATCTGAAAAATATCTTCTACTGCCTTTGTGAAGTTAGGTAGACAATTACCTTCCTTGTCAAAAACCAGCACCCCTTGCTCCAAACTGTTCACCATCGCCGTCACAAACTGAGTGGCCTGCTGCAACTCTTTCGTGCGATTGTGAACCATGAGTTCCAAATTTTTGGAGTGTTGTTTCATTTCCTTTTGAACTTTGCGAAGTTCAATATTTCCAGCATTTTTTTCTAGAAGTTCGGCATTAAATTTTTCTTGCAATTGAACTTCGAGTGACATGTCACGGAAAGTACAAAGGTATGTGGGATCATCTTGATCATCGGGTAAATAGGGGCGAATCATCACCAGCATTTTCCCAGTTTTACCTTTGAAGGACTTGAAATCGACTTCTTTGTATTTTCCTGGAGAATCTTTTCCTTCGGTGCCGCCATCCATGAAGAAAAAATCTGTATTGGAGATGGTGAGATATTCTGTAATTTTTGTGCCTGATTTTAACTTCTTGAGTGTGCAATCAATGATTTTTGCCATGGCCTGGTTGGCATATAATAAATGACGAGCTTCATCGAAGATCAATACGCCATCGATAAAATTATCAAAAATTTCCCAACTCTTGTGTTCCATGTACAGCACTTATCGGAAAATGAAAAAAAAAAAGAATTAGTTGATTGTATCCGTTGGTCAAAATATCGAGAGTGGTAAATTTTGATCATTAAATTAAAATAGGGTGAATCACACCATTGCTTAGATTTTGGTTGCGCAAAGTTTTTTACTCAGTCAT
>CAINKA010000053.1 GCA_903849835.1 uncultured Alphaproteobacteria bacterium | reverse complement strand
CACTGTGCCATGAATCATGCTTCGACAAGCTCAGCATGACATTAGAGCTCAGCATGGCATCGAGTTATTTTTTGTTCAGAGGGCTTCTTTTTTGCGAATAGAGAAAATAAACCGCGATTCCAATTGCAAACCAAATCACAAAAGGTTTTCCGGTTTTGAGGAACAGGCTGTAGATGAGATAGCCGCAGCTGAGAAGAGCCATCGGAGCTGTTACGAAAACCATCGGGCATTTGAAAGGTCTTTTTAATTCTGGTCTTGTGAAGCGCAAAACTAGCACGCCGATTGAGACGACGAAGAAGGCGAAGAGTGTTCCGAGGCTGCTCATTTGTCCCATCGTGTGGATCGGAGTAAAGCCAGAAATTGTTGCAACAGCCACCATCACAATCGCGCAGCTAATGTGCGGTGTTGAGAATTTTTTATGCAGCTTGCTGAAAATATTTGGGATTAAACCGTCGCGAGACATTACGAAAAAAACGCGAGACTGGCCATACATCAACACCAAAAGCACTGTCACCATTCCAGCAACCGCGCCAGTTCCAACTAAAGCTGATCCGATGTTGCTGCCATTTTGACGTAATGCGCGAGCCATTGGTTCAGCGTTATTCAATTCGCTGTAGTGAACGATGCCCGTGAGGACGAGCGAGGTTGCGATGTAAAGCACGGTGCAAATTAGCAGCGAGCCTATTATCCCGATCGGTAAATCGCGATTTGGATTTTTACATTCCTCAGCCGTTGTTGCGACCGCGTCAAATCCGAGGTAAGCGAAGAAAATTGTTGCTGCGCCTGCTGCGATTCCATTCCATCCAAATGGAGCAAAATCAGCATAATTTTCCATTTTAATGTGAGGAGCTGCGATGATTAAAAATAAAAAAATCACGCCGAGTTTTAATCCTACTAAAATGCGGTTAACCATCACGCTTTCTTTTGTGCCGCGGATTAACAGACAACCGACAAACAAGGAAATGCAAACTGCCGGAAGATTTATGAAGCCACCTTCGGATGGAATTTTTGTGAAAGCCTCGGGCAAATGAATTCCACCCTGATTCAAAATTCCGACGAAATATCCTGACCATCCAGCCGCGACAGTTGAGGCTGCAACCGTATATTCCAGAATCAAACCCCATGCAACTAGCCAAGCGATAAATTCCCCTAGAATTGCGTAGGAGTAGGTGTAAGCGCTTCCCGCAACAGGCACCATTGAGGCAAGTTCGGTGTAAGCAAGGCCGGCAAAAATACAGGCGAGGCCGGCGAGAAGGTAGGAAATTGAAATCGCAGGACCCGCATATTCAGCGGCTGCAACGCCAGTTAAAACAAAAATTCCGGTTCCGATTGTACATCCGATTCCGAGTAAAATTAAATCGAAAGCTCCTAGAGTTTTTTTCAAAGAATTTTTTTTCGCACCTTCGATGATGCTCTCAATACTTTTTTTTCTGAAAAGTTTTTTGAATAGGGATTTCATTTTTGCCTCTTGTTTGTTTTTATTTTGAAATTTTATTCGCTTGCTGCGAGAGCTTCTTCTGCGGTCTCTGGCGAGATCATGCCCTTGATGAGCAAATCATTGATCGAATCTTTCATCAAACACATTCCGCTTTTTTTGCCGAGTTCCATGATGGAATTAATTTGCGGAATTTTATCTTCGCGGATCAGGTTGCGAATCGAAGAATTTGCAATCATGATTTCGTAAGCTGCGCATCTTCCTCCACCAACTTTTTTCAACAATCTTTGCGAAACAATTGCTTTGATTGAGCTCGAAAGAATTGTGCGAACTACCGGTTTATCTTCGGATGGAAAAACATCGATGATTCTGTTGATGGTTTGTGCGGATGAGCTGGTGTGAAGCGTTCCCAACACTAAGTGTCCCGTTTCCGCCGCGGTTAAAGCGAGGTGAATTGTTTCGATGTCACGCATTTCTCCGACCAAAATTACGTCAGGATCTTCACGCAAAGAGCTCTTCAGCGCATTGGCGAATGACATTGTGCTATTGCCAACTTCGCGCTGATTCACCAAAGATTTTTTGCTTTTATGCACGAATTCAACTGGATCTTCAATCGTGATGATGTGGTGAGAATAGGTGGAATTAATGTGATCGATCAGAGCTGCGAGAGTTGTAGATTTTCCACTTCCAGTTGGCCCAACAACTAGAACCAAGCCTTTCTTGAATGAGGCCATGTTGCGAATTGTTTCTGGAGCATGAAGCGCTGCCAGACTTTTTATTTCGATCGGAATTTCGCGGAAAACTGCTGCAGAGCCGTAAATTGTGCGGAAGGCATTAACGCGAAAACGCAATGCTTCTCCAACTTGGATTGAAAAATCTAACTCCCATTTTTCTTGGTAAGTTTTTTTTTGAACATCATTCATGATCGAATGGATCATGTCTAGAACCTGCTTGTCTGTAAGTGCGGGAACATTTGGAATTGGCGTCATGTCACCATCGATACGAAGCATTGGAACCGATCCAGTGGTGATATGCACATCGGAGCAGCCATTTTTTTTGGCGTAAGTTAGAAATTTCTCGATCATAATTTACTTCTGATTGATTCAATTCGCTTCTGAACTTGATCGATCGGAATTGATTGATCTTCACCAGAATAATTTTTTGCCACAGACGAATAAAGCTCCAGAGCCTTTTCACGATCCGAAGTTTTGTCGTAAATAATTGCGAGGTTGTATTTGTAGCCGAGATTATTTTCATCCAACGAAATGGCTCGTTGGAAGAGCGAAATTGCTTGGTCGTAATTTTTAACCTTGTCGTAAGCAATTGCAGCTTGAGCTAAAATGTAAGATGATTTTGGATTTTCTGCTGTGAGGCGTGAGAGCAGATAAACAGCGTCTTTCGGAGATTCTTCGACTAAGATCGATAATAAATTTCCAACAATTTCTTCTTCGTTAGCAGGATTTGTTTTTAGCAATTCGTAGTAGAGCGACTTAGCTTGGCGATATTGACCGATTTGCTGGTAAACAACTGCGAGAGAAAATTTGCTGTAAATGTTCGCTGGCTCTAAAGCTATAACTTGTTTGTAGAGCTCAATTGCCACTTCATATTGGCCGATCAGAGTTGCGTTGTAAGCGAGCTTTTCTTTTTCTCTGATGTTAAAATTTTCGCTTTTTGGATTTACGATTGTGATTTCTACAGCTGATTTTTCATCTTGTCCGAATGATCCAGCTTGATTGATTACGATGTCACTTTTTCTAGATTTTTTTTTCTGAAAAAAATCCATTTTTTCACGAGAATCTTTGTCGAATAATAAACTTTTTTCAATTTCTTGAATTACATCAACATTGGAAACTGAGCTTTGAGCGAAAGAGGAAAATGAAATTTGATAAAAAATAAAAAATAAAAAAAGCGCAGAATTTTTGAATAAAATTTTAGTAAAATTTTTTAACATTTTAATTCGCTAGATTATTCTTAATGTAAACCATCACTGCCATGATGGAAGCTGGTGTGAGGCCTTGAATCTTAAAGGCTGCGGCGATTGTAACTGGACGAAATTTATTGAATTTTTCTCGCACTTCAATCGACAAACTTTGAATTTTGTTATAATCAAGATCAAGCGGAATTTTCATATTTTCATCCTGACGAAATATTTTCAAATCTTGTTCCTGACGCTTAAGATAGGAAGAATAAAGTGCGTTGATCTCAATCTGATTTTTTATCTTCGACTCAATTTGAGAAATTCCTAAAAAATTTTCAGAAAATTTTTCTGAAGGCCAAATTTTTTCGATCACAGAAAAATTAATTTCTGGAAAAGAAAGAAGCTGAAATGCATTTCTTACAATTCCATCTTGCTTGATTGAAACGCCAAATTCCAAAAGTTTGCTTGGAGAAATTTTTAACGTTTCGAGAAATTTTGTTGCCGACTCAATCTGAAATTTTTTTTCATTAAAAATTTTTTCGCGCTCACTTTTTACAACTCCGATTTTAATTCCCATTTCCGTCAAACGAATGTCGGCATTGTCAGATCGTAAACTTAAGCGATATTCAGCGCGAGAAGTTAGCATGCGATATGGTTCGGAAGTGCCGAGAGTCGTGAGGTCGTCGATCATGACGCCGATGTAGCTTGTGGAGCGATCTAAAATAAATTCTGCGTTTTGCTGCGGGAGGGGACTAGCCCCTTCCCTACGTCGCAAAACCAAAGCTGCGTTGATCCCAGCAACTATTCCCTGTCCCGCAGCTTCTTCGTAACCAGTTGTGCCGTTGATCTGCCCGGCAAAAAATAATCCGCGAATTTTTTTTGTTTCGAGAGTTGGAAGAAGTTCTCGCGGATCAACAAAATCATACTCGATCGCGTATCCAGCTTGAGTGACGCGACAATTTTCTAACCCCGGAATTGTTTTTAAAAACTCGATTTGGACATCTTCCGGAAGTGAAGTTGAAATGCCGTTCGGATAAATTAAATCGCTGTTTAACCCTTCGGGCTCTAAGAAAATTTGATGACGATCTTTGTCGGAGAAGCGATGAATTTTGTCTTCAATCGAAGGGCAATAGCGCGGACCAACGCCGGCAATATGTCCGCCATACATCGCAGATTTGTGCAAATTATTTTTTATGATCTCGTGAGTTTTTTTGTTGGTGTAAGTGATAAAACAATCAATCTGCGGAACCGTGATTTCACTGTTCAAATAGGAAAATGGTTGAGGCGGATTATCTCCCGGCTGTCTTTCCAAAATAGAAAAATTTATGGAATTTTTATCGATGCGTGGCGGCGTTCCGGTTTTTAATCGCGCCAAAGAAAAATTATGTCGCTTCAGAGTTTTTGAAATTCCGTAGGATGGTTCTTCGCCAACACGACCTGCGGGAATTTTTTTATCGCCGATGTGGATGAGGCCATTTAAGAAAGTTCCGGTGGTGAGAACGATGGAATGGCAAAAGATTTTTTGGCCACTATTCAAAATCACAGCATGTGGGGGCGACTCTTGTGGATGCCTGTGCTGGTGAGGACTAGCCCCTCCACTACAAATTTCGATATCCTCAACCGATCCAAAAATAATTTCTAAATTTTCGTAATTTTCTAAAATTTTATTGATGGCTTTTTTGTAGAGTTCGCGATCGGCTTGTGCTCGCGGAGAATGGACAGCTGGGCCTTTTGAGGCGTTTAAAATACGAAAATGAATTCCAGCCATGTCGATCGCTTTCGCCATCACGCCGTCAAGAGCATCAATTTCCTTCACGATCGTTCCCTTCGCCACACCGCCAATAGCGGGGTTGCACGACATCTCACCAAGATTTTCTTTTTTTTTAGTAATGAGCAAAGTTTTCGCACCCATCCGCGCCGAAGCACAAGCCGCCTCAACTCCTGCATGACCAGCACCGATGACGATTACGTCGAAATTTTTTGGGTTAGGGTTGGTTGGCATGTTGAGTGATCAGATGGTGCGAGCTACTGTGCGAGCTACTAGTAAAACCGCGCTTGGATCACGTGGCACAGGAAGCGGTGTAGTATCATCAAATAACCCGCGCTTTATTGTAGCCATTGACACGGCTTCTTTTTTTTCTTTGCCAAGTGCATCTACTACCGTTACGACCATCGTTTTTTTTGCGAGGTCTTTTGCAACTTCTGACGCTTGATCTTTCGCAGCTTTTTCCTCTTCTTTTGAAGCCTGTTCAGGGTTTTCTCCAAGAAAAAACTGAGTCAGATTTTCTTCTGTAAGCTGTCCTTTTCTATCCCATCCCTTAAGCTTTTCCCCAGATGCGTTATAGAATCTTGCAAATGTTTCCGCGGTATATTTTTGATCTTCCTGCGGGGATTTCTTTGGCTCTTTACTCGCTACAAGGCGCACCATTATCTGTCCAACTACGCCATCTTCTCGCTTGATAGTTCGAAGTACGGTTTCTGGAAGGCCATCTGCAGGAAGTATAATTTGGCCATCTTTCTTGCGTTCAATCCTGAGCCCTGTTTCTACTCCCGCTTGGTCGCACGCATCAAATATTCTGCTTTGACCCAATTGTGCTCCGACAACTTTTCCTCCGCACATGGTCTGCATGTAGCGATCATTACCACTAACTGACATGGCTTTGACGTTAAAGTTCTCAGCGTTCGCTTTAACATTTTCCCATTCGTATTTTGTAAAGCCTTTGCCTCTTGATGATAACTCAACTGGTTCGTGATCACCGCTTTCTGTGCATCGCCAAACAACTCCCTCATCAATTGCAATTACACCCGGTTTGTCACTGGTAACCATCTGCAATCCACCATTTCGATAAACGCCAACAGGACTTCCTTCTGGAAGCCTAATGACTCTCACATAAGCATTTTTAGTGTTTGGAACTGCTAGATAGATGATATTATTTTGACTCACATCATTGTTGAAAAGCGCGGTGGCAGTGTTGCCATTAGGCATCATGATTGCTGTTGATCCTATGCGACAAGGAGGGGCTGGTTGATTCAATAAATGCTTTGCCTTCGTTGGATCGACAAACATTTCTTTTGCACACCTTTCCAGCTCCAAGCTGTCAAGCTCTATGTGACGGTTCATTTCTTCGCTAAAGCGTTCATGCCCTTTTTGTAAGAGTTCTGAAAAACTTTTTGCTGCCAAAACTCTGGCCGCTTCTTTTTGTATATCCGTAGCTTTATCAAGCCCAGCATCTCTTAGCTTTCTAATTCTTTCCTTCTCCTCGTCGGTAAAAAAAACACTATCGGGCGAGGCGTTTGTTGATATCCTCGTGTAAGCCTCTTTATAGTTCTCGCTTGAAAGATCTTCCGTAATTAGATCTATTTCTTCTCCAAGAACATCCATTACCTCACGAATACGCTCTCTATCCTCGTCAGCTCCTGCTGTTTCAGCTTCTCTTAGCTGACTAAGAAGTCCGGCCATCGCTTCACGATAAATTGATAAGCAGTCGTGAAAATTACCTATTACTACAACAGGGTCCAACACGCCAACTAGCTCAAGGCGAAATTGGTCTTTGAATAAAGTTTTTATATTCTCAAACTCAGAAGGATCGGTAAAAGTTTGCACAACTCCAACCGATGTGGCGATAATCAACTGGTACGATTCTTCGCCACCAAATGGCTTTGTTCTCACGAAAGTAACTCCAGTTTTAACTCCAGAATTTGCAATCGCACTGATTTGGCGAGAAACCTTGAAAGATCCGGATGGAGCATTTTCTCTGTCATCTTCAAACAGTTGAACCACTAAACCAGACTCATACAGCTCAGATCCGTGATGAATTCCAGAAGCTGGAGCTTTGCTGGAGGTTCCAAAAATATTAATTGGGTTCGACAAATATCCACGAGCGCCAAGCTCTGATCTGGATAAATATTTTGGCCACCCATCGTCTGTGAGAGCTTTTTTTGCAGCTTCCTCGGCTTCGGCTTTTTCTTTTGCGATAAGCTCTTCTTTTTCTTTTTCAGCTTTTGCAGCTTTTTTTCTGGCAACATTAGCTTTTAAAATTCTTGTGATTGTGACTCCTGCTCCTTCCTCTATTTTTTTAATAGCTTCAGTGATTGTTTTTTTTGCATCTGCTGCCTCATCCCCATCTGCCTCATCCCCATCTAGAGATTCCACCACCTCTCCATCCAAGCTTTTCGCTAGCTCAATAGCAATGTTAGCAATTCTACTGCGATTTATAGCCCTACCATCTTTATCAACTCCGTCGCCTATTAAGGCTAACACTCGCCGCTCAGCTTTTAATTTTGCTTTTTCCTCCCCAGTAGTTTGTTTGGACGGAGAACTTGGGGTTGCCTCTCTATTTTTACCAAGCTGCATTTCATCACCGCCATCTAAAACAACATCTGACACGTGAGTAACGAGACTAAAAAATGTTTCAGCTGTCAACCACTCTGGCAAGCCTTCTTCCAGCTTCATGTTCTCAAATTTGGCATGAAGATAGCGCGATTTTAGACTGTTCCGAGACAACGCTTTAAAATCATCCATTGCACCGATTTTTTCAAGCCGCTCTCCTATCGATAATGCTTCGTTGAAACCTATTAAAAGCTCATTAGCAAAAAGATCTCCCTCATCTGTGGCACCAGGCACAGGGCTAAGATATTCACTGTCAGCAGCAATATCTACGACTTTATCGGCACGAATTGCTGCGATAAATTCTTCTTGTCTAATCTGGTCTGGAATAAGCCACCCACCACTATCATCTAGTCCCCAGTCAGCATCAGTCTTTATGCTCCCCAAAAATGCATTAATTTCTTCCTTGGTCAGTTCTTCACTACCGCTGCCATCAGCCCTTGGTTTTCCTTTTTTAATAGAAGCAACAATGTGCGCGGCGAGAGTTTTGATGTTTTGTTGCTTCGGAGTTAATGCTGTTTTCGGCATAGTATATCTAACAAATAAATTAAAAAAATTAGCTGTAGCGCCTTATAAAAAGGCGGTGCTTGCGAGTAAAGAATTTTTTAGAAATTTGACTTACTGGCATTCCAATAAAAATCTGATTCGATTTCATTTAGTCGTGAAACTGTGCGAGTGAAGGCTTCGCTGCCGATTCCATTTTCGTAAATTTTTTCTGATTTAGTTTTTGCGAGAATGATTAACGCAGTTTTATTTTCGTAAATTTCATCGATGAAGAGCATGAAACGCCTCGCCTCATTCACATCTTCTTTTTCTAATTTTGGAATTTTTAGCAAAAAAATTAAATCAAAATTCTGGCAAATTGTTTGGTAATCAGCGGCAGAAAAATCGACGCGGCAAAGTTCGTCAAAATTAAAAATTGCAATTTTTTCGAAAGTTTTTTTGATTTTTATTTCACGTCCCCAAACCTTTAATTTTCTAGCTTGCAGCTTTTTTCCCTCGGTAAAATTTTCAATAATTTTTTGCATCTCTTCACGATTTTTTTTGTTTGAGATAAAATAGCGTTGAGCAAGGTTTTTGCGATATTGGCTGCGATAATCCGTCGGAGAATTTAGATGCAAAATTTCACAATTTTTTAGCAAAATTTTTTCCACAAATTCCAAAAATATTTCGCGCTGAAGTCCATTTTTATAGAGATCGAGAGGATGAGAATTGGATGTAAAAACCACCACAACGCCATTTTCAAACAGAAAAGAAAAAATTCGTGAAAGTAGCATAGCGTCAGCAATATCAACGACTTGGAACTCATCGAAGCAAACTAATCTGGCGTGAGGAACGACAATTTTCACGGCTTCCAGCAATTCATCTTTAAATTTTTTTTCGCCTTTTCGAATATCGCGCAGAGCTTCGTGCATCTTGCGCATGAAGGCGTTGAAGTGAAAATAAATTTTTGGAGCTTCTCGTAAAGAATTAAAAAAATTCTTCATCAACATCGACTTCCCACGCCCAACATCTCCGTGAATGTAAAAACTTTTTAACTGTTTTTTTTCTGAAAAAAATTTTTCTAGAAAACCGCTGGAAGAATGGCGGTCT
>CAINKA010000052.1 GCA_903849835.1 uncultured Alphaproteobacteria bacterium | reverse complement strand
CACTGTGCCCAGAATCATGCTTCGACAAGCTCAGCATGACATCGCAGGCTCCGCATCACATTTTCCGCGTTGACTTTTCTTGAAGCCGTGCGTTTTATGTGCGGTTTCACACTTTTCTCTTAAAAAAAATTTCAAAAACTATGTCAGGTTCAGTCGGCACCGACCCGCTATTTCTGGGTCTTACTCGCCCGCCATTGCTTATGGGAGTAAGCTACACTTTTGCCGCGCTAAATGGCATCGCATCGCTTCTAGCCTTCATCATCACCAGTAAATTTTTCTATCTTTTGATTTTACTTCCCGGTCTGCACATGGTCGGTTGGTTCATCTGTTTGAAGGAGCCGCGAGCAATCGAACTTTTCATCGCCCGCATGTCAAAATGCAATGTCTGCCGCAACCGCTATTACTACAGCGGGATTAATTCCTACGACGTTTATTAAAATTTAGGCGTAAGGCACTAGGCGTAAGGCGTAAGTCACTCTGCCTTACGCCTTACGTCTTACGCCTTACGCCTTTTTTATGCATCAATACCGCACCCACAACTGTTCGCAGCTCAACAAATCCAACGTCGGACAAATCGTAAAACTTTCTGGCTGGGTTCACTCAAAACGTGATCACGGCAGTTTAATTTTTATCGATTTGCGCGATCATTTTGGAATTACGCAATTGGTGATTGGTGAAAAATTTCTTGAAAAAGTTGCTGCGATTAAACTTGAATCCGTAATCACTGTGGTCGGTGAAGTCGCGGCCCGCGCGGCGGAAGCGGTGAATGCAAAAATTCCAACCGGTGAAATCGAAATCAAAGTTAGCGAATTAATTGTTGAATCCGCCGCCGAACAAATTCCCTTCCAAATAAATTCCGACGAAAATTATCCCGAAGAATTGCGTTTGAAATATCGCTTTTTGGATCTTCGTCGCGACAAAACTCACAAAAATATTATCCTGCGCAGCCAAGTGATTTCAAGCATCCGCGCTGAAATGACCGCGCAAGGTTTTCTCGAAATTCAAACTCCAATCCTTACCGCATCTTCACCAGAAGGCGCGCGTGATTACCTCGTTCCCGCTCGTTTACATCCCGGAAAATTTTACGCGCTGCCGCAAGCGCCACAACAGTTCAAGCAGCTTTTGATGGTGTCAGGTTTTAACAGATATTTCCAAATCGCGCCCTGTTTTCGTGACGAAGATCTTCGCGCTGACCGTGCGCCAGAATTTTATCAGCTCGACATGGAAATGAGTTTTGCGACGCAGGAAGATGTGTTCGCGGCGATTGAGCCGGTGATGATTTCGATTTTTGAAAAGTACGGCAAAAAGAAAGTTGACCACAATGCGGGACGGGATTTGCAACAAGACATGAACATGCGGACGGGGTTGCAAACCCAGTCCGGCGGCTGTTTTCCACGCATCGCTTACGACGACGCCATGCTAAAATACGGCATCGACAAGCCTGACTTGCGCAATCCAATTTTAATTTCTGACGCTACCGAAATTTTCCGCGGTTCAGAATTTTCGATCTTCGCCAAGCAGATTGAGCAAGGCGCAGTAATTCGCGCCATCCCCGCACCGAAATGTGCGGCGCAACCACGATCTTTTTTCGACAAAATGATCGAACATGCGCAAGCCAACGGCGCCAAGGGTTTGGCTTACATCATCATCGATGAAAATGGCGAAGGAAAAGGTCCGATCGCGAAATTTTTGTCGGCGGAAAAATTGGCGGAATTAAAAAAATCAGCGGGATTAGAAAATGGCGACGCGGTGTTTTTTTCTTGCGGCAAAAAATCTGAAGCTGCGAAAATCGCTGGTGTGGCGCGGATCAAACTCGGTCACGATTTAAATTTAATCGACGAATCAATTTACAAATTCTGCTGGATCGTCGACTTCCCGATGTACGAATTAAACGAAGAAAGTGGGAAAGTGGAATTTTCCCACAATCCATTTTCAATGCCACAAGGTGGGCTTGAAGCCTTGAATTCACAGGATCCGCTGACAATCAAAGCATTTCAATACGACATCGTTTGCAACGGCGTTGAACTTTCTTCCGGTGCCATTCGCAATCACAAACCGGAAATAATGTACCGCGCTTTTGAGCTTGCTGGTTACGGAAAAGAAGTGGTCGAGCAACAATTCGGCGCCATGCTCAACGCCTTCAAATTCGGCGCTCCACCCCACGGCGGCTTGGCACCGGGAATTGACCGCATCATCATGCTTCTCGCCGACGAACCAAATATCCGCGAAGTAATTCCATTTCCAATGAATGGCAAAGCGCAAGATTTGATGATGAATGCGCCGGCAATAGTGCCTCAAAAACATTTGCGTGAACTAAATATCGAACTCAAAAAAGTGTAGGGGCGGGCCTTTTACCTGCCCGCGGACGACCACAAGGGCCATCCCTACAAAATAAAAATCCAATGCAAAACAAATTCTACCTCACCGAAAAACTCCCACCTTACATCTTCGCCGCAATCTACAAACTCAAGCAGGAAGCCACTGCGCGAGGTGTTGAGATTTTTGATTTTGGCATGGGCAATCCCGATTCAGCGCCGCCAGAGCATGTGATGGATCGGCTCTCCGAGCTGGCGCGCGACCCAAAAGTTTTTGGTTATTCGGTTACAGGTGGTATCGATATTTTAAAAAAATCTCTGTGCGATTATTACGCGCGACGCTTTGGAGTTGAGCTTGATTACAAGTCGGAAAGTCTTGTCACCATTGGTGCGAAAGAAGGTATCGCAAGTCTAGCAACTGCAATTTCTGACGATAAAAGTTACATCTGCGTTCCATCCCCATCTTACCCAATTCACACTTTTGCTTTCGTAATTTCGAAATCGAATACGCATTTTGTTGATGCAATTTCTGGCGCAGATTTTTTAGCGAAATTTAAAAAACATGTAGAGTCGGCAAGCCATAAGCCTCAAGCTGTCATCGTTTCTTTTCCATGCAATCCAACAACTGAAATTGTTGGCTTAGATTTTTACGAAGAACTCGTTTCTTTTTGCAAAAAATATAAAATTTACATCATTTCCGACATCGCTTATTGCGAACTTTATTTCGACGAAAAAGACAGGCCACATTCGGTTTTGGAAGTGAAGGGTGCGAAGGATTTGGCGATTGAATTTTCCTCGGTTTCAAAAAGTTATTCGATGGCGGGATGTCGCGTTGGTTTTGCAGTTGGAAATCAAAATTTAATTGGCGCGCTCTACAAAATAAAATCCTATCTCGACTACGGATCATTCACTCCGCTGCAAATGGTAGCGGCCGAGGCGCTCTCAGAAAAAAGCGACGAATATCTAAAAAATTTGCGCCAACTTTACAAAAATCGCGGCGAATTTTTTGTGAATTTATTTGCGAAAGAATTGAATTGGAAAATCGAAAAACCAAAAGCGAGCATGTTCATTTGGACAAAATTACCGCAGCAATTTTCTCATTTTTCTTCATTCGATTTTTGCAAAAAAATGATCGAAGAGACAGGAGTAACGATGTCTCCCGGAAGTTCCTTCGGCCAGAGCGGAGAAGGGTTCGTGAGGTTTTCGTTGATTCATGAGGAAGAGAATGTGCGGCGCGCGGCGGGTGAGTTGAAGAAAGTTTTTTAAGAGATTATCTCCCACCACCGCCAGGTGCTGGTCGCGACCCTCCGCCTCTCGCGGCAGATTCGCCAAGTAAAGAACCTAAACCTTCGCCATCTAGAATCTGCGTGATAAACCCAGATCCGTCATTACCCCAAATTCCTAATGACCGTCATTAGAAACCAACCCTTTATTTGATTGGTTTCCAGCTATGTTTTTGCCTTGTAATT
>CAINKA010000051.1 GCA_903849835.1 uncultured Alphaproteobacteria bacterium | reverse complement strand
GCTCGGTGTCCAGCCATTCGAGTGAAGCCAAAGATTCGTCGTAAGACATCATCCATGCGGGTTATTTCGGTGTGCTCGTAGCGATTTGCGCCACACCAGATGCTGATCATGAACTGCTGTAGAAGCTGTGCTGGTGAGTATCCGCGGTTTGAAGCGGATGTTGGTAAACCGCAATCTGAAAGAGCTGAGGAAAAATTCATGCGATCCAACATGCGCTTCATCAGCGACATTCCTCCCCAAGGAGTGATGTTTTTGTCGCTGAAGCTTAACTCGAAATCACTCATGTTTGTTCCTTAATTTTACTACCGACTAACGGCCGATTAATTTCTAAATTCCCACTAAAAAACACCTCCAAATTCTGCTAAAATTCCAAGAGAAAATCCGGAAGAAAAAAGTGCTAAAATTTAGTCGGAATTATGAGGTGAAAACATAGCTGGAATGCTTGGGAATAAAGGGTTGGGGTCTAATGACGGTCATTAGGAAATTTTGGGTGATGACGGATCTGGGTTAAAAATCTGAACTCATCTCGCGTAAATCCTCCGGCGCTACGCGCCCTTCTCGCTAAAAACGATTTCATCGTTTTTTTAACGCTCGAAGCCTTTTACAAAGGAGGTTTATCTGATATTTTATGATCAAACTCCCGCGCGAATTTTTTTTACAAAACACCGATGAAGTCGCGCAGCAGCTGCTTGGCAAGATGATCGTAATTACCCACGGTAAAAAAATTTTCAAAGCCATCATCACCGAAACTGAAAGTTATCACGGCGACGATCCCGCTTCCCACGCCTCGCGCAAGCGTACCACGCGCAACGAGCCGATGTTTTGGCGCGGTGGATATCTTTACGTTTATCTGATTTACGGAATGTATTTTTGTTTGAACATCACGACGGAGAATGTCGATTACCCAGCAGCAGTGCTGATTCGCGGCGTGAAAGTAATCTCGCCGGAAAAGAAAATTTTGAACGGTCCGAGGAAGTTGTGCCGCGATTTGTTGATCGATAAAACTTTTGATCGGTTTGATATTTGCGGCGCGAAAGCATCAAAAAAATTTTCCTGCTACGACATCGGATTGCAGCCGAGATTCGCAGCACTGCCGCGAATCGGAATTAGTCAGAATAAAAATGCGTTGCTGAGATTTTTAGTGGGAGAAGATATCGAGCCCGACGAAGCCTTGTAAATCAAGCTTCGCGCGCGTTGGTAAAAATTTTACGCAGGCTTCAAAAATTTCGATGCGGTTTTCGCGGTGCAACATTTTATCAAGTTTTAACTTTAAGTTATGCAGATGCAAAACGTCGGAAGCGGCATATTCCATTTGCTTTTGGGTGATTTCAGAATTTCCCCAATCTGAAGTTTGTTGTTTTTTTGAAAGTTCAACGCCTAGAAGTTCTTCGCAAATTGCTTTTAGGCCATGAGCGTCAGAGTAAGTGCGCGTAAGGCGGGAAGCGATTTTAGTGCAGTAAATATTTTCGATGTCGATTTGTAAATAATGCTGAAGAGCGGCGACGTCGAAGCGGGCGAAATGAAAAAGTTTGAGAAGTTTTTTGTCGGTGAGAATTTTTTTGAGATTTGGTGCGTCGTATTTCCCCCCGTCAAAGCCTTCTTTGACAAGATTTTGTTTTTCGAATTGCACTAAGTGCGCATCGCCATCGCCGGCAGAAATTTGCACCAAGCACAAACGATCGCGCAAGATGTTGAGCCCCATGGTTTCGCTGTCGATGGCGATGGAGTCGGAGAATTTTATTTCGGCAGGGAGATCGTTTTTGTGTAGGAAGATTGTCATGTTTTTTTGTTTTAAATTTAGGCAATTATCCCCTCTCAACAAGTATTGCGGGGAAATAAATTGATTTCATAGGACTGCTTCCCTAGGTTTTGGTGTGCGAATATCAGAAACTAAAAGAAACAATCCTATGACTGATGAGAAAATAATCTCTCTTGATAGCGAGAGGCAACAAGAAATTACCAACAATTTATATTCACCAATTAAGATAAGTTTTACAGGCAACATGGCCGATAAACACTTAATTGACGGTGAGCAGTTTGGGTTGGCAATTAATGGAGCCTCAAAAATCTTCAATAACGTTTCACATTTTTGTTTTACAGGAATTGTTCCTGCACCACAAACGAAACGTAGGATTAGAATTTATGCCAACCCACCCGAAAGAGGCTCGGTTACTTATACCCTTTGGGCAATGATGGCATTCGGAGAAATGTCGGTCTATCCTCCACTATGGGGAGAATTGGCGGATTTTTTTATTCCCGAATTTGTAAAGGCGATTTATATGAAAATGACTAATAATAACTCAGGAATGGAAAATATTGTAGGGGCGTTACTAGAGGACAGACAAAGAGAAAGGCAACATACCGAAAATATAGTAGGGATGGCTTTTACAAATGTTCTTCAAGATAGAAATCAGACTTTGGAGACAATAGAAAAGCTGGCTGATGGACTAAGAACGGCGGCTATAAATTCTGTTGAGCCGATTGGTAATTCTTGCAAGCAAGCAAATTATTTATCCAAAAATAATTCATCTTTGCTAGTTGTGGATGAGCCAATGGCAGAAGTGATGAGATCAAAAGAAAAATTAGAAATAGAAGCTATGAAGCAATACAATTGTTTGGTCAAAGGGATCAACATTGAAACCGGAAGTGCGTTTTTGCTAGTTGAAGGAAGTGAGATATTGCTTCACGCCACGATCAATGGTCCAGTCTTAAATGAAGCGGGCAATATTTATACAACCGCTCTTAATAGCCATGCTGAACTTGTTATTAGTGCCAAAGCCACTTCCAAAAATGGAAAAATAAACAAACTTTTTGTCAGTGATGCCACATTCAAAAGTTAAAAAGGAGCCACAAAAACCAGCCAACAAGGCAGTTTTTACTGCCCTAATTAGCAAGGCATCCAAACCTTCGAAACCAAAGAAGAAAACAAAGGCGTAGTTGCTTTTCTTCTGTTGTAGCGATAAGCAAATTCATTCACATAAGTTTGAAGATGCTTAGGGCTTACGAAGTGGTAAGTGCCGTTAATTGAGCGTTTAAGTTGTGACCAAAAGCCTTCGAGGTTGTTGGTGTGAGCAGCTCCTTTTACAAACTGCTTTCTACCATGATCTACTGTGTCGTGGTTGTAGCCTAGTTTGCCTAAGTTGCTGTAGCCGCGATATTCGTCAGTTTTGATTTCGGCAGTAAGCGAAATGTTGAGAGCGTCCCCAACTCCGTGTCAATTTAAACGCTGAAAGAAAATGAGCGTTAGCTCATTTTTTCTCAGCTAATTTTAATTTAAATTGACGGAGAAATTATGACTAGAAGAGCTCAGGGAAATAGTGTTTTTAATGGCGCTGTGGGCGCTGCGGGTGCTGGTGGCGCTGGGATTGGGGATAATCCAAACTTTAATTACGATTCATTCAAAAGGCAGGCAATAGCTAAGCTCTACGC
>CAINKA010000050.1 GCA_903849835.1 uncultured Alphaproteobacteria bacterium | reverse complement strand
CGCCATCGCAGAGGCATTGAGGGTGAATAAAACGGTGACGAGTGTTAATCTTTTTTACAACGACATCGGAGACACCGGAGCCGCCGCCATCGCAGAGGCATTGAAGGTGAATGGAACGGTGACGAGTGTTGATCTTGGTAGCAACTACAACATCGGAGACACCGGAGCCGCCGCCATCGCAGAGGCATTGAAGGTGAATGGAACGGTGACGAGTGTTGATCTTAGTTTCAACAACATCGGAGCCGCCGGAGCCGCCGCCATCGCAGAGGCATTGAAGGTGAATAAAACGGTGACGAGTGTTGATCTTGGTAACAACTACAACATCGGAGACACCGGAGCCGCCGCCATCGCAGAGGCATTGAAGGTGAATAAAACGGTGACGAGTGTTAATCTTAGGAGCAACAACATCAGAGCCGCCGGAGCCGCCGCCATCGCAGAGGCATTGAAGGTGAATAAAACGGTGACGAGTGTTAATCTTAGTAGCAACTACAACATCGGAGACACCGGAGCCGCCGCCATCGCAGATGCATTGAGGGTGAATGAAACGGTGACGAGAGTTGATCTTGGTTACAACAACATCGGAGACACCGGAGCCGCCGCCATCGCAGATGCATTGAGGGTGAATGAAACGGTGACGAGAGTTGATTTTGGTAACCACAACATCGGAGGCGAAATGCTCTCAAGAATCACCGCACTCCTAACCCCAGCAGCCATCACCGAAAGAAGATGCCGAATAACAGCCCCAAAAATCGCCAAAAAATTCGCGATTTTTTGTTACGATCTGAGGACAAATTCATCAGGAAAATATGAAGCCGGAGTAGCGAGACAAAAACCCCTTACTGCAAAAGAAGGAGAGCTACTCCGCGATCCAAAACTCTGTCAAAAGGTGATGGAAATTTTTTATGAAAAGATGCTCTTAAAGGAAATAACCAGAGAACAAATCGAAAGCGACGACTCTTTAAGAATTCTTTGTAAAGCATCCCCCGACTTTGAAATGGTCTACAGCATCGCTGAAATCAAAGCTACTAGTAAGGCTAGCGAAAGACTTTTCCCACACTCGCTTGCCTCTGCCAGAGAAACTCCCGGTCCCGGAATAGGCTGTCACGAACCCTCTTCCTCTCTACTTGTTTCAGGGGGGAAGAGTCTTGACTGGCTGTCGAAAGCGCCATTATGGGTGTCGAAAATGTTTGAGCCACTATTAAGCAAAGAAGACGTGTCTGGGAGAGTTCTGACAGATGAAGAGATTGCAGAATCATCTGCGGCGGAAGTAATGAAGCTCGTTGTCAGCATGGCATTCAACAGAAGAAATGATCGGACGGCGAGGCTTTTAGAAGAAAGTAGAGGTGGAGGACATGGAGGTGCTGGAGGTGGAGGTAGAAGCGCTGAAGAAGAGGGCGGAGAATGCGAAAAGCTTACAGGTGAGCAGGCGGCACTAAGAGAACTTAGTACGAAGAGCGCCAAAGATATGGGGGGCGCCGCAGAAACGAAGGGAGAACCACCACGTGAATCCCCGGCACCAGTAGTCTCAGGAGCCGCAGGAGGCGCAATCAAACCTGGTTCCCCACAACCAGAAAGATAGAGGAACTCAACCAACAAAATAAAAATACCCCAGCTGGAGCTGAAAAATAAAAACTGAATCCGCGACGAGAAAATCCTCCGGCGCTGCGCGCCACCTCCTTTTTCAAAGGAGGTTTAGAACGAATCCGCGGCGAGAAAATCCTCCGGAGCTGGACACTACTCCAAGCTCGCTGAACTTTTTATTCGTTGAAAATTATTTCCCGAAAAATACCTTCCCGCGCTCTTTTTAAAAGCCTCCCATTTTATTTTTTCCAAAACTTAATTTCCGAAAAACAATGCGCTATTTAGCCTTGACCGAAAAGGATCGCAGCGAAATGTTGCAAGCAATTGGTGTCTCAAAAATTGACCAACTTTACGACGCAGTTCCGGCAGAATTTTTACTCCAAAAACCGCTCGAAAATTTACCGAATCACCAAGGTGAAATTGAGGTTGAATCCGCCCTCGCCTCGCTAGCGAAAAAAAATCGCGCCGCTTCTGCTGGGCCGTTTTTCTTGGGCGCTGGCTGCTACAAGCACCACATCCCAGCCGCTGTTGACCACATCATTCAGCGTTCAGAATTTTTAACTTCTTACACGCCTTACCAACCGGAAATTTCGCAAGGAACTTTGGCGGTTATTTTTCAATTTCAGTCAATCATTGCGCTGCTTACGGGAATGGAAATCGCCAATGCTTCGATGTATGACGGAGCCACGTCAATGGCGGAGGCGTGCTTGATGGCTTTGCGCATTAAATCTGGTCGCAAAAACATCGCGACCGTCGGAAATATTCACCCCGATTACCTCGACGTTACCAAAACTTACCTCGATTTGAATGACGCAAAATTTGTTGAAAATATCGACGAATCCTGCGCTGCCGTCATTGTACAATATCCTGATTTTCACGGCGAAATTTCTGATCTCGGCGAGGTCAGAAAAAAATGTGACGCTGCCGGCGCGCTTTTAATCGTCGTCACCAACGAAATTTTGGCACTCGGTTTGCTCGAAGCTCCGAAGCAAGCAGACATCGTGGTTGGTGAGGCTTCGTCAATCGGAGTCGGATTAAATTTCGGCGGCCCGCTGCTCGGATTTTTCGCCTGCAAAAAAGAATTTGTTCGCCAAATGCCCGGCCGAATTTGCGGCGCAACTTTGGATGCCGACAACAAACTCGGCTACGTCCTCACGCTCAACGCCCGCGAACAGCACATCCGCCGCGAAAAAGCCACTTCCAACATTTGCTCGAATCAAGGGTTGTGCGCGACTGCATTCACAATTCACGCGTCACTGCTTGGCGAAATCGGATTTAAAAAACTGGCTTTGATCAATCACAAAAAAGCCTGCGACTTGGCGGATTCACTGGCTCAAGTGAGCGGCGTAAAAATCTTGAATAAAAATTTCTTCAACGAATTCACGATTGAATTCACGAGAGACGCGAGCGAAGTGAACAAAAAACTTCTCGCCAAAAACATCATCGGCGGCTTTGCGCAAGGCAATCAAATGGTCGTGGCGGTGAGTGAATTAACTTCGGATTCTGACATTAAAATTTTCGCCGAAACTTTGAGGGAGATTTTGAAGTAAATTTTTCTAAACCCATAAACTTTAACACCAAAAATTTATGCCTGAAATCAGCCGCTTTCTTGGAATCGTAATTTACATCTTTCACAACGAACACAACCCTCCACATTTTCATGCAAAATATGGGGATTACGCCATTTCAGTAGAAATCGAGACCGGAATTATTGAAGGTCGATTTCCAAAAAAACCTTTGCGAGCAGTGCTCGAATGGTACGAAATTCATAAAAAAGAATTGCTAGAAGACTGGAAATTGGCATCCAAAAGCCAGCCTTTAAATAAAATAAAACCTTTAAAATAACCTATGCTTAATTACTTGGTCAAAAGCGCAAAATACGTAGAGGATTACAGGGTTTGGCTCAAATTTGCCGACGGAAAAAGTGGCGAAATTAACTTGGCTAAAACCTTAAAAAATAGAGGCGGAGTTTTTACTCCTTTGCAAGACGTGAACTACTTCAAAAATTTTAAAATTGTTGGCGATACAATCGCTTGGCAAAATGAGGCTGACCTCGCTCCCGAATCTCTTTACGAATTACTAATCCAACAAAATAAAAAGAAAAAATGACCTCCTCTCCGAAAGAATTTTCCCCTCGGGAAATCGGCGGCCTACGCCACGAAACTGAACTCCTCATCAAACAAACTCGCGCTGGCGCTTGTGGCGTGGATTTGCCGGAGGTTGCAAATTTTTCCATCCGCACTGGGCAAAAAAAACGTGAGGAAATCGGACTTGCGCAAGTCAATGAGCCGCAAGTGATTCGTCATTTCGTGCGCCTCTCGAACCAGAATTATTCGATCGATGCCGGATTTTATCCGCTCGGTTCTTGCACGATGAAACACAATCCACGCCTCAACGAAAAGCTAGCGCGCCTTGAGGGCTTTGGCGACATTCACCCGTTGCAAGATCAATCCACCGTTCAAGGCGCATTGGAATTGATGTTTAATTTACAAAATTGGCTCGCGACTTTGACTGGGCTTGGCGCAGTTTCGCTCGCTCCTGCTGCGGGCGCGCAAGGTGAGCTTGCTGGCATGTTGGTGATTAAAAAAGCGCACGAGAAAAAAGGTGAAGGGCATCGCAAAATCGTTTTGATTCCAGATTCAGCGCATGGCACCAACCCAGCAACGGCAGCGATGTGCGGCTTTCAAATCAAAGTCATTCCGTCAAATTCCGAAGGCTTGATCGATCTTGATTTGTTCAAAAAATTAATCGCTGAACATGGCAGCAACATCGCCGGCACGATGATCACCAACCCCAACACTTGCGGAAAATTCGAAAAAAATATTCCTGAAATCGCCGAACTCATCCACTCCGTCGGCGCTTATTTTTATTGCGACGGCGCCAACTACAACGCCATCGTCGGCAAAGTGCGCCCCGCAGATATCGGCGTCGATGTTATGCATTTCAATTTACACAAAACTTTTTCAACTCCACATGGCGGAGGCGGTCCGGGTTCTGGACCAATCGCAGTGCGCGCAGAACTTGCAGAATTTTTACCAACTCCTCACGTCGAAAAAACTGGCGAAATTTACCAACTCGTCGCGCCAAAAAATTCTTGCGGCAAAGTAAAAGGCTTTAACGGCCAATTCGGAATGCATGTCCGCGCATTGGCCTACATGCTTTCGCACGGTAGTGACGGTTTACAAAAAGTTGCGGAAGATGCGGTGCTCAGCGCCAATTACATTTTGGCAAAATTGAAAAATCACTTCCACGTGCCGTTTTCTGGCAACTGCATGCATGAATGTTTGCTGACGGATAAAATCCAAAAAGCGCAAGGCATCTCAACGCTCGACATCGCCAAAGCCTTGATCGAATTCGGCATTCACCCAATGACCGTCTTCTTCCCCCTCGTCGTTTCCGGCGCGATGCTGATTGAGCCGACAGAAACCGAAACCAAAGAAACAATCGACCAGTTCGTCGCAACAATGCTCCACATCGCGAAAGAAATCGCCGAAGGCCGCGGAGACCGCTTCCACAACTATCCACTCTCAACCCCAAGAAAAAGATTGGATGATGTAAGAGCCGCCAAAACCCCAATAACAACTTGGTTCGCCTAATGAAACTACAACGCCGCCTTACGCCTAACGCCTTACACCTAACGCCTAACTCCGCCTTCTCACTAATCGAACTTTCCATCGTTTTGCTAATCATCAGCGTGATGGTTGTAGGAATCGTAAAAGGCGGACATTTGGTAAGCTTAGCGCGGCTGATGAATGCGAGATCATTCACCTCGAATTCTCCAGTTCCAAAAATTAGCGGGCTGTTGGCATGGTATGAAACTTCCATGAAAGCCTCCCTCAGTGAAAGCGAGGTTTACGAAGATGCGCCGATTACCGCTTGGTATGACATCAGTCCAAACTCAATCGCGAATCAAAGAAATACACTTACGCTAATGGGTCAAGCTTTGGCGCCAGCTCCGGTTTGTGCCATAGGGGACTCATGCACAATAAATACAATTACGCCCATAACTTACCAACCGGACGGGATTGGGAAACTTCCGAGCTTAAAATTTAACGGCACTGGACCATTAACTTTGCCAGATTTTTATCAGGGATCTCTTAGGCAACGCACCATATTCGTTGTCGCCAAACTTACCAGTTGGGGAGGTGGAGCTGTAGAACTTTTTGATTATACATGCGGAGGCAGCACATACTTCGCAGATCTATATTTATCACCATCAAGCATTTACACCGGCAGTGCACTTTTTGGAACATCAACAAACCCAGCAAATATTTCTATTGGTAAAGACATCCTTATTGTCGCCTATATTAACGGCTCATCTACTAAACTTTACCAAAATAATGGCGGAACGGATAATGTCGGCGCAATGATTGGGGGCGGCGCAGTCACTGGACCCTCGGTGGATTCAAAAGGCCTCACCATCGGCGCCGACAGATGCAATGTAGGACCATATGGTTTTGTCGGATTAATTTCCGAAGTAATCGTCTACAACCGCCCGCTCAAACTTCAGGAAAGGAAAGACGTGATGAGCTATTTGTCGAAAAAATATCAGATTACTGTGACGGGGCTCTAGAGCCTGTATTCAAACTAATCAAATGCTCCCTCCCAAAAAAAATCGTGATCTCGTCAAATCTAGCGAAACTGGCTTTCTCCGCTACCTGCGCGAAATACAAAAATTCCCGATTCTCACTGCTGAAGAAGAACTGAGATACGGAACTAAATTCGCAGAAACAGGAGACAAAGAAGCCGCGAAAATGCTGATCCAAAGCCACTTGCGCTTGGTTGCAAAAATGGCAGGGAAATTCAGAAATTATGGATTGCCTTTGGTCGATTTAGTGTCGGAAGGAAATGTGGGATTGATGCAAGCGGTAAAAAAATTCGATCCGAAAAAAGGCTTCCGATTCGCTACTTACGCCATGTGGTGGATTCGCGCTTACATGCAGGAATATATTTTGCGCTCTTGGTCGCTCGTAAAAATCGGCACAACTTTGGCGCAGAAAAAACTTTTTTTTAATTTGCACAAAATCAAAAAAAGAATCGCGACCTCTTCCAATGGCACGCTTCTCCCCGAAGAAGTTTCGCGAATCGCATCCGATTTAAACGTTTCAGAAAAAGAAGTTTCGGAAATGAATTCGCGACTTTCTCAATCAGACACTTCGCTAAATAATTTTGTTGGAGATGCTGACGACGCTACGGAAGTAGTCGATCTGATGGCCTCAAATGATGACAGCCAAGAGCAAATCGCAATCGCAAATCAGGAAAGATTTCGTCAGCAAGAAATTTTCAAGATCGCTTTCGAAACTTTAAACGAGCGCGAAAAAGATATTTTGATCAAGCGCCAAATGTCTGAAGATTCCATGACCTTAGAGGAGCTGAGCCAGATCTACAAAGTGTCGAGAGAGCGCATCAGGCAAATTGAAGAAAGTGCGATTAAGAAAATTCGGGAAGTAATTAGGAAGGCTAAAAAATAAATTTGAATCGCATGTTCACCGGCATCATCACAAATCTAGGAAAAGTTGAAGCGTTAAATTTTAACGCAAAAAAAGATTTGCTGCTCAAAATTTCGACAGAAAAAAATCGAATCAAGCGCCCACTCGCGATCGGCTGCTCCATTGCCTGCAACGGCATTTGTCTAACCTTGATTGAAAAAAAAATAATCGGAAAAAAAATTATTTTTTCTTTTCAAGCGTCAGATGAAACTTACAAAAAAACTAATTTAAAAAATTGGAAAATTTCTCAATTGGTGAATTTGGAATTTTCTTTGAGAGTTGGCGATGAGCTTGGCGGACATTTGGTTTCGGGTCATGTCGATGGAATTGCAAAAATCACCGCGATCAAACCAATAAAAAATTCGCATCAATTTATTTTTTCTGCAGAAAAAAAATTAATGACATTCGTCGCCGAGAAAGGCTCCATCACACTCGACGGCGTGTCGCTCACCGTGAATGAAGTTACAAAAAATTCTTTCACCGTGAATATTATTCCTCACACATTTTCAAACACGAATTTTCAAAATTTAAAAATTGGAGATTTTGTGAATTTGGAAATTGATGCAATTGCGAGGTATGTTGAGAAAATGAATAGATTCTAAAAACTCACTCAATGTCATGCTGAGCCTGTCGAAGCATGATTCATGGCACAGT
>CAINKA010000049.1 GCA_903849835.1 uncultured Alphaproteobacteria bacterium | reverse complement strand
GTGCCTTGAATCATGCTTCGACAGGCTCAGCATGACATTGAGCTCAGCACAACATTTTTATTTTTACCAATCATGCCCTCCCACATCATCTACGGCCTCGGGATTTCCGGGCTTTCTACTGCAAAATTTTTAGCGCAAAATGGTGAAAAAGTTATCGCTACTGACGACAATGAAAAGTCGATTGAAAATGCAAAAAATAATTTGGGTTCGATTTTACAATTCGCAAAAGCAGATGAAGTTCAATATGATGCCGACACGCTAATTTCCTTCGCTCCCGGCATTCCACTTTATTTTCCGCAGCAACATAAAATTTTAGAAATCTGCAAAAAAACTGGCGCGACATTGGCTTGCGATGTTGAATTATTTTACCGCAGAAATTCCAAATCAAAATTTATCGCAATAACCGGAACCAACGGCAAGTCAACAACCACGGCCTTAAGCGGATTTATTTTTAAGGAACTTGGAATCGATTCCGAGATCGGAGGAAATATCGGCGTGCCCTGTTTTGATTTACCGCCGAATAAAAACGCATATGTTTTCGAAACTTCTTCCTACCAACTCGACCTACTTTCCCAAACACATTTTCACATCGCTGCACTTTTAAACATCACTCCCGATCACCTTGACAGACATGGCTCGATGAATGGTTACATCGAAGCGAAAAAAAGAATTTTTAGAAATCAAACCGCTGAAGATTTTGCGCTGATCGACGTCGATAATCAAAATTCTAAAAAAGTTTTTGATGATTTGAAAAATGACAAAAATTTTAAAGCGACGCTCATTCCAATTTCGACAAAAAAAATTCAAGAAAATGGCGTGGCATTAATTGGCGGAATTTTGACGAATAAAATCGGCGGAAAAAATTCGCAGCTCGAACTCAAATCCGAATTTTTACGCGGCGAACATAATGATCAAAACATGGCTTTTGCCTTTGCAATTGCGCACTGCTACTCGCTTCACACCGATCAATCAAAAATAATTTCTGCGATAAAAAAATTTCACGGACTTCGTCATCGCATGCAATTGCTCGGAGAAATTGACGGAATAAAATTTGTGAATGACAGCAAGGCAACCAACGCGGAATCAACGGAAAATGCGCTCAAAGCTTACGATAAAATTTTTTGGATTTTGGGTGGAAAGGCGAAAGATGGTGGAATATCTAGCTTGCAACCACTTTTTCAAAAAGTTCACAAAGCATATTTGATCGGAGAAGCGACCGAAGAATTTGCAAAAATTTTAGAAAAAAATTCGGTTAATTTTGAAAAATGCGGAGACCTAAAAACCGCATTCCAACACGCTTTTTCTGACGCAAAAAATGTTAGCTTATCAGAAAAAAACATTTTACTTTCGCCAGCGTGCGCATCGTTCGATCAGTGGAAAAATTTTGAACAACGCGGGGACTATTTCTGCAAACTCTTTGATGAATTACAAGAATCCAAAAAATCTTGATGGTCTAAAAAAAGTCATAAAAAACTTAACCGTTTTCTGCGCTGTAATTTTCACCTCTGCGATAATTTTTTACTCACCGAATATTTCCTCGCAAACTTCTGCGCTTCCGGATTGTGCGACTTCTACTTCCAACACACCAAAACCAGGAAATGACTGCTTGTTTTACGGAAAAAAACTTTGCAACGACATTCCTAGCGCACCCTACCCCATCGAGAAATCCAGAATTATTCAGGCACCAGAAGCAATCAAACATCGCGATAATTGCTACGACTTGTCCGACCTTCCTCTCTGCTCACAAATTGATGATGGTCACCAAGTTCTTCAAAGTAAAAATTGCGTTCGAGAATGTAGCGATGTTGCATTCGCCAATCCAGATCCATCCGCTTCACCACCTCTTGTGCGAGGCATAGATTACGCAGTCCATAATCGCGATTGCATAAGATTTTCTAACAATGATCCAGCGGAAACTGGGCTACAAACGAAGGCACAAGCAGATGCAGAACCAAATCCATCGAGAAGATTTTATATCAACGATCCAAACAAGCCGGACTTAAACAGCACCAGTCGTAAGTGCCATCAACTTGCTGCAACAACACTTCCGAACAGCACCTCAAGCAATCAAAATTGTGAAATCATCAAATGCAATTTACTTTCTCCTGATGAGCTAAATGAAGTCAGAATTTCGAATGGGGCTCAGGCTTATTGCGACGGAGACGTGAAGTGCTACAATTTTAGCAGAGCGCAACTTCCGTTCACAAAATTTCGCCCAACAAATTCGATGTGCAAAATTCATGATTGCAAGCCAACCACGACATCATGCGGCGCTGATGATACTAAAAACATAACCGACAAGGAGGCTCTCTATCCCGGCTATCTCGAAGATTATAAATTATACATCAATGCCAAGCTGGCCATTACCAATACCTATCTCTGCAACCCAATAATTTGTAAGCCAGTGATACAGGTTCAATATCGCTGCTTGCCATACGCAGCTACGACTCCGACAGAAAGAAATAGAGGAGAAAATGGCGTGGGAGGATGCGACGAGACTGGCGATGGATCAATTTGTAAAAACGGATATTGCTACGCAACGATTGACTGCAACTTAGCTAAAAACAACAGTGCGCCAGAATGTGTATCAAGTGACTCTACACCCGATGGCATCACGGTTGGAACCAATGACGACAAAGGTTTGGATTCTTGGTTTTATCGCCCAATTCCACTTCCTAAAGCACTTGATGCCAATGGCCTAATATCCAGAAGCAAAATGACCATCAATTTAGATGCGGATTACACAACGGCTGAAGGTCGTGCGGCACGCTTTTGTTACACTCAGGAACAGTTAGAGGAAAATGGTTATGGATGGCATGACACCCTCGATCTCGGAGCATTAGGAACTGTAAATTTCGGCTTTTTCCATTCATACTTAAGGCCTGACAAAAGCAGATCTCCAGGAATATGCAGATCTAGCCTCACAAGCGCAGGCAGCAGACTCGACGATCGCGGCAATGGCTATATTTACCTTTGTGGTAACGATGGAAATCTTTACTCAAAACCTTCTAAACACACCGCTTACCACAAAGGCTACGTCTCTACCGAATTCAAAGAAAAAGATGCAACTCACACAATTACAGTTTGCTTAAGATTTAAAAATCTCGGTTTCCCTCAAGACATAACTTGGGCAGATAAGCAATCCGAAACTTGTGGCGAAAGAGAATGCGGGATATCTTGCGGCTTCGGTCTTTGTCGTTTGGAAGCATGCGGAAAAGACATGTGCTTTAATCTTGTAGTCAGCGATCTCCAGCCTCAAAATTGCATAATGAGTGACAATAATTTTGACGGCAACACTCCCGAATCAAACTGCCAAATAGAAAAAGACACTTACTTGCGATTACGCGCAGTGAAGTATGGCGAGAGCATTTGCACCTTCCTCGATCTCAAGGGAGCTCTTGCCTACGCAACCGGAGGCAATAACGATAATTTTAACGGCCAAGAAAAATTGGCTAACGGAGCGTGCGTTTCTGGAGTCGCGAATGATGCCGGAGGCTGCGATGGCGCAAAAGACACAAATGACAGACCGGGATTAGCATCGAAATGGAGAACCGTTTTACAAATTCCTTACATCCTCAACAACAGGCCAGCTGGGCAAGCGCAAGGATATCTCAATTCGGAAGGACGATTATTTCCAGCGCAAGAATGTATGAGAGTTCCTCTTAGAGTTGCTCCGCCATTCACACCAAATTTGGCTACTGCGGACAATGCTGCAAAATTATTTGTCCCCCCCGTTTACATAGTTTCAGCCAAAACGATAAAAGATGGAGACGCCTCAATCCCGTCAGAACCCACAGAATCATTAGGCACAACGGATTTTCATTATCCAGAAATCGAAGTTAGATTTGGTACTGACGTAAAAAAATTAAGTCTTGGAATGGAAAAAATTGGAACCGAAACCACCAACGCAGATCCAAATGGCAGCGCAACACTGACCACAAAAGTTTCTGGCAAAGATTATTCGGTAGAAGTTTTTGTAAAAAAACAATTCAAAACAACCACCAACACTCCTATTTTTTGTCTCTACAAAAAAGTAAAAGACTCCGCTGGCAAACCTTTAGATCCAACTAGAGTTCAATGCGTGGACAGAACTCTTCCCGAGATCGACTCATCAAAAGCCATCATCGGATTGAAAAGAAAAGTGATGGCTTATCCAGACCCATCCAACACCTACAGAAGCTCTAAAATTGTCCTGCGCTATCTCGCAAATTTCGGAACAAATAAAATCGATAATTCTTGTAGCACCAGTTCTGACGATGTTTGTTCCGCAGAAATAAAAATAACAAATCCAGATTCGGCAATTGAAACATGCGACTCGTCAATCGATGCTTACGAGATTTGCGCCAAGAGAGATCCTTGCACAAAACTCAACATCGAATGCATCAAAAACGAACTCGACATGCATATAGCAAAAAATGCTGGCCAACCGCTAACTTCCTTCCTCGCCGTCAGAGATAATTGCAACAAACTTTTATTGCCGTCATGCAACGCGTTGAAGGGCATTACTACAGCTAGCGATGCAAGCGTGACAACCATGGGCGAGTCATCTGGCGTGTGGCCATCGGCAACAAACCTACGATATGGCTGGTTCAATGAACTCTGCATCACAAAAGGTTTTGAAAGAAAATTAAAAAGAATCATCGCCTATAAGCTAGATGATAACACCAAGGGGAAATGCAGAGTTGATCTTCCGAAACCGGGGGCTAATTGCATCGCAGGAGGCAAGGCTCCAGATTGTCCATGTGCAATAGCTGTTGACGAAGATTCGGCTGGAGTAGGAGAAATCATAAGACCAGAAACGCCTCACGAAGCAGGCTTATGCATCGACATGCCTCTACCAAAAACATGCTCTCCAATCGATTACAACCCAGAACAAAATTTAGATCTCGCAGATTTGGAATATGTCGCAAGCTCCATTGGGCAAATCAGCTATGGCCTTGGTTACAGCTCAAGTCTATTCGACATTAGCAACGTAGTTCATCTCTCTCACAAATTTCGAACAGATGGCAGCGTTTCATCACCAGCAATTCTACTACGCGGCCATGCAGAATTTCCGCTAGGAATTTTAGGCATGAATGACATCGAGGGAGAGTGCAAAGGCTTTTGGAAAGCGCAAAAAAGCTCAACCGGATTTATTTCCAAGCCAAAAATAAACTGCTTAGACGTTTCTGGAAATGCTCAGTGGGATATCAACGCAAATGTCACCGCTCCATGCGTCAGATATTTTTGCCCAGAAATTTCAACAACTGGGCCAGACCGTAACGGAGATTATCAAGGCAATTATGACTCTGGCGAAGCCGATAAAGAAAAAAGAGGGTTGTCACATGGCTTCGCTCTTTGGAACAAAGTGACTAGCTCAGATTTCCCAATCACATCAACTTCCGACAGATGTATCACAGGATATAAATTGAAAAATGCAGCAACAAAAACAGCTAGCGGAATAGTCAGTGGAACAGCCGCCATCGTGGCATCACGCAATAATCAAATTACCGGCTACGCTTCAATATCCGAAGGTGCAACTCCAGTATTCAGAGTTTGTAACCAGCTTGGGCAGTGGCAGATCATTACAAACTCATGCGAAAGAATTAGATGCCTTCCGATCGATCCACCAATACCAACAAGCGATAACAGGGCAGCATGGATTGAATGGAACAGCTCTCACTCCGCCGGCGCTAGATTTGGCGTTGCTACAGACGAAAAAGGAAAATATGTGGCAGTAGCTGAAAAAAAAGATCCCGTAACCCAGAACATCATCACTCCAGCATGCAACACGCTTCCGTGCTACACTTACACCTTAGCCTCAAAAAATTTACCAAGCGTACCACCATTTTTTCCACCCGAATCAACCGCCAAAGGAACATGTGTGGAAAGTTTAGGATTTTTCCAATCTCCAGGAGCATCACCTCCAACTCGCAAATGCGATCATCTTGGAAATTGGCTAAAAGTAGAAAATCCATGCGTCACCGCCTGTCAAAAGGTTGAGGAACCTCCTAGTTCAGATCCTTATTCAGCCGCCAACTCTAATGCCAACGGCTTTTCGACTTGGGCAGGAGTTGAAGGTTTGGAAGCGGGAGTAAGTGCAGTAGTGCAAGGAGCATGCACTACAAAAACAGATAGCAGCGGCAAGCCTTATTTCCAATATCCTTATCCACCGCTCAGAGATGATGGCGGAATTCCTTACACATTGTCATCCACCCTGAATCTAGCGCAGCACAAAATTCCATTCGATGTAACGATCGACACCACTAGACCAGCAACTCTTCCAAAAAGAACTTGCACGGATTATTTCGGCGCTGGTGGCGAAATAAAGGCACATCGCTGGTCAGCACCATCATCAAGCTGCATCAGCAAATGTCCGGGATCTGACACAGATCCAAGAATCGGAGTTGGGAGAACGCTTCACAACAGAAAGACCTCCGCCGCAACAAACGTTACATTTGAAATCGCAATCAACGATGCGGGAGATAAATTAAACATCGGAACATACGCAGTTCCAGCCGGACAAATTCTTATTGACTGGCCATCAACTAGCTTCGACGAATGGGCTTTTGCAACTCAAATGGGCGCTGGAACTGGTGGAATTAGCAGTCAATCCGTTCGTGATTACGAATCTGGCAGAGCAAACGGAAAGTTTATTCTTGCTAGAAAATGCAACGCAACCACTCACCAATGGGAGTCTCCGGTGGTGCTTTGTGCTTTGAATAGCAATAACGACCTCTCTAACGGCAACACACTCAGCGGCTCCAACGCAGTTTTCCCTAACTTTCCCCCCAACGCATCATCGAAACCACTAAACACAACAAGCTACGTTTCCGAGAGAGATATCGTGACGGGAACATGTAAAACGGAATTTTATCCATCAGGTAAAGATTTAACATATTCTCCGAAATACCAATGCAGCGCGAAGGACGCGACACGAAACATTGACGAGTTTTTCTTTTCGCTAACAAGTGGTGCAGCATGCACAAAATATTGCTCAACCCTTGATGCAACTTTTACCTCCAAGCTTGGAACAGCTCATGTTTATCTTCTCTCAGCAAACGACCTCGTTTTGCCAGGAGCAAAACTTTCCTTTGATTGCGCCGCTGGGAATGGTCAGGAAATAAGTGGTCAACCACTTGGTGGTGGCTGGAATACTGGTGTTAATCATAATTGCGGTCGCTCACCAACAGAAAGAATAAATATCTTACCATCAATCACATGCAACGCAGATAGTGTTACTTGGGATGATGTTACTAATCCTTGCTCAGCTTGTAGAAAGTGTTCTTTTGATGAAGGTGCTCCTGATATAATTGGCGATACTTCTATACGAGGAACTAGTTACGGTGCTTGCGCTTACTTTGACTTCACTAAGGGTTGGAATAAACTGAATTGCTTGGGAACGAGCATTGAAAGTAATAAAACAGTTACTTGCAGTGCTACAACTACCTGTCCACACGATCCTGGCTTTATTTATGAGATGCAATATTTGGACGTCACCGGCTCATGCAGTTTCCAGTGCCTAGATGGAGCTTTTGTTGCTATAAAAACAGGTATAAAGTACCAATGGCAATAGTAATACCGAGCTAAACTTCTAATAAATGATATTGCTGCACAACAAGACGCGAGGGCAATGAATCATTTACCTCCGCCTCTTTACCTGCAATGTAAGTGCATTTTTAATAACCAACAATCAACCAAATGAAAATCTCCATCATCATGGGCAGCAAGTCAGATTTCACAACGATGAAACATGCTTGCGAAATTTTTGATCAGTTCAAAATTTCTTACGAAACAAAAATTATTTCCGCGCATCGCACGCCGCAAAGACTTTACGATTTTGCTGCGTCAGCGAAAAAAAATGGAATTAAAGTGATCATTGCTGGAGCCGGTGGTGCCGCGCATTTACCCGGTATGACCGCTTCGATGACCGATCTTCCCGTTCTCGGTGTTCCGGTTGAAAGCCGCACTCTGAAAGGCTTGGACTCGCTTCTTTCAATCGCACAAATGCCCGCAGGAATTCCGGTTGGATGTCTTGCAATCGGCGAAGCTGGAGCCAAAAATGCTGCACTGTTAGCGATCGCAATCCTCGCATTATCGGATGAAAAACTCGCAGAAAAATTAAAAAACTTCCGCGAGAAACAAACAAATTCGGTCACAGAAAAACCATCAAAATCATAGCTTTTAATTTCCCCAAAACCTAAAAAAACAAAATCACCAAATCCTAAATCTAAAATCTAAAATTTTAAATCCCCCTTCCCTTGTCTCTCGCAAAATCAACTAGACTCGCACTGAAGCACGCTCGCAGATTTCTCGCTGGATTTATTTCAGTTCCAACTTTTGCTGTGAGTAGAATAAAAAAATTTCCATTTGCGGAAGATTTTTACGCGCTTGAACGAGATAAAAATGAAATTTCATCCGATAGAGAGACAGCAATTTTTAAATTAAAAAAACAAAATGAGAGAAAATAAACACAGATCAGAACATCTTTCCGAAAGAGACAGCGAAACCTCGCCGAGCCTTTCAGATCTAACAAAAAAAGAACAAGATCATCGTCACAAATGGCAAGATAAATATCTTCAAACTAGCAGCAATATTTTTCGTTTAGGGCAAGTTTGCGGATTGATTTACAACCTCGCTTTACTTTTTTTAATTTACGATTTGATCCAAGATGGCGAGAAAAATTTAGCACTAAAACTTTTCGCTGCAAACATCGCCCTCATAGTTTTTGCACTTTTAATCACTTCGATTGAGAGAAGAATTTTATCCAGAAAACCTCCGAGAAGAAATCACAATAGCCGTTTCCAAGGCCGAGATAAAAACTACAGAAACGACCGCGAAAGAGGTGGGGAAAGAAGAAGAGATGACCGCGAAAGAAGTGGAGACAGACGATAAATTTTTAGAAAATTTTAAAAATAAAAAAGCGGAGTCGAATTAATTTTCGGCTCCGCTTTTTTTGTTTTGCACTCTTGCAAATGTCATGCTGAACCTCCTGAGACTGTCAAAGGGCGAAGCATGATTTTGGCCACGCTGCAGGACGGGGTTTGTAACCCCGTTCTCACGTTCATTTCTGTTTTTGCTTTTAACTGAACATGTGGAATGGGTTACAAACCCATTCCAGCGCTTTGACTACGCTTTTTTATAATCTTGCAAAAATGTCATGCTGAGCCTGTCGAAGCATGACTCTTGGCACTGAAGCCT
>CAINKA010000048.1 GCA_903849835.1 uncultured Alphaproteobacteria bacterium | reverse complement strand
TTTGAGTGTGAATGTTTTCGAACGAACCCAGATAAATCAACTCTTCGCAGGCTTTGATTACAAAGAACGCGAAGATGATTCTCGCCAGTCCTTGTTGTTCTAGTGGGGACGATGGGACGGTAGTGGTTACAAACCCCGTCCAGCGCTAGGTCCGCAGGACTCGAGGATCTCATGAGTTTGGCTTTAGAGCTAAAACTCCTGAGATCCTCGGCGCTTCCGCGCCAAGGATGACGAAATCTTTTTTTTAACTTTTTAAATTAACTAAAAACATGTCCACCACCCGCCTCTTCACACTCGCGGTACTTCTCCTCGTCACCACAAACGCCGAAGCAAAAAAAATTCCTGCCCCAGAAAAAATCACCCAACTTCCCCAAGTCACAGTCACAGCCGACACACGCTCCAATTTCAGCGACGGCGCTGTCGATGGATACAAGGCAGGCGCCACTCGCAGCTCTACGCGCACTGACACTCGCCTTCTCGACGTTCCGCAATCAATCTCGGTCGTGACGCAAGATCAAATCCGCGATCAAAATGTTTCGAGCATTGGCGAGGCGATCAGATACGTGCCGGGAATCGCGACGCATCAGGGCGAGAGCAATCGCGACCAAGTCACAATTCGCGGCAATAGTTCAAATGCCGATTTCTTCATCGATGGCGCTCGTGACGACGCGCAATATTTTCGCGATCTCTACAATGTCGATCGCGTTGAAGTGCTGAAAGGCCCGAACGCAATGGCCTTCGGACGTGGCGGCAGCGGTGGTCTTGTCAATCGTGTTTCTAAAATTGCTGACGGAAAACAAACGCGGCAAGTCGTGGCATCGGGCGGATCCTTCAACAATGGCCGCGCGGAGGCTGATGTCGGCGACAAGGTAAACGAAAATTTTTCGCTGCGCCTCAACACGATGTACGAAAAATCCGGCACTTTCCGTGAATATGGCGATTTGGAACGCTACGGCTTCAACCCTACAGCCAAGCTGATTTTGGGCGATAACACAGATCTGAAAGTTGGCTACGAACATTTCCACGACAGTCGCTTCAACGACCGTGGCATCCCGTCATTCAACGGCGCGCCCTACAAAGTTAATCCGAAAACATTTTTTGGTAATCCAACACAAAATCATTCCGACGCTACTGTCCGTTCAGGATTCGCCATTCTCACTCACGACTTCACGCCAAAATTAAAATTCCGCAACTACACGCGCTACACCGACAACAACAAATTTTACCAAAATACTCACGCCAACAGCGCCGTAAATAATTCCGGCAATCTGAATCTTGCCGCTTACAACGACGCATCGCAGCGTAAGAATTTTACCAACCAAACTGATCTGACTTCGAAATTTAAAGTTGGCAGCGTCAAGCACACCACTTTGGTTGGGATGGAAATTTCGAAGCAAAATTCAAAATCATTTCGCCAAACTGGTTACTTCAATAACAGCTCCACGTCGCTCACAGTAGCTGCGGGCAGCCCACTTTCTTTTGCTCCGATAACTTACCGCCAAGCCGCTAATGACGCTGACAGCAACTCGCAAGTCGATATTTACGCTGGCTACATCCAAGACCAAATTGATTTTTCGAAACAGTGGCAACTTACGGCTGGCCTACGTTACGACGTTTTCAAAATGACTTTTAACGATAACCGGACAGGCAATGATTACGGCCAAAAAAATGGATTGAGATCGCCGCGCCTCGGCCTTGTTTACAAGCCACAAGATTCAATTTCGATTTACGGAAATTACAGCGTCACTTATTTGCCAAGCTCTGGCGATCAATTTTCGTCACTGACTTCGCAGCTTCAGTCTCTAAAGCCTGAGCAAATGCAAAATTACGAAATGGGAACGAAATGGGATGTGAATACGCGCTTAAATCTAACTGCCGCGATTTACCAATTGGATCGCACCAACACCCGCGCCACCGATCCGAATGACTCAACAAAATTCGTGCTAACAGGCGCCTCGCGCACTCGCGGCTTCGAATTTGGCGCCACAGGAAGCGTGACGGATAAATGGCAAATCATCGGCGGCTACGCTTTTCAAGATGCGTTGATCACCAAACAAACAACTGCGGCGCGTTCTGGCGCAAGGGTTGCACTCGTGCCAAAAAATATGGGAACACTTTGGAATAAATATGATTTCGATGAAAAATGGGCGGGCGCGATTGGCGCGATTTACCAATCTGATCAATTCGCATCTGTCGACGAGACCGTTAAACTCAAGGGTTTTACAAGATTCGACGGCGCCGCTTACTACAAAATAAATTCGGATTACCGTCTGCAACTCAACGCCGAAAATCTTTTCGGCCGCCAATACATCCTCACCGCTCACAACAATAACAACATCCAACCCGGCTCGCCACGGGCGGTTAAATTGTCGTTGGCGGCGAAGTTTTAGGAAGTATTAACCCAGATCCGTCATTAGAAAAAAATCCCCTCACAAAACCCCCGCTCGCAAAGGCTCAAAAATCGAGCTGTAAAACACTGGATTTGTGAAGGATGAAGACCTCTCCCACAACCCATTCACCCATTCCCTTCTTTTCAGTG
>CAINKA010000047.1 GCA_903849835.1 uncultured Alphaproteobacteria bacterium | reverse complement strand
GGTAGAAACAGCTTCCATGGCTTGACGGGCAGTGTGTACAAGACCCGAGAACGTATTCACCGTAGCGTGCTGATCTACGATTACTAGCAATTCCAACTTCATGAGGGCGAGTTGCAGCCCTCAATCTGAACTGAGATGGCTTTTAAGGATTTGCTCCAGATTGCTCTTTCGCTTCCTGCTGTAACCACCATTGTAGCATGTGTGTAGCCCAACCCATAAGGGCCATGATGACTTGACATCGTCCCCACCTTCCTCCTGCTTGTCGCAGGCAGTTTCCTTATAGTTCCCGGCATAACCCGATGGCAAATAAGGATGAGGGTTGCGCTCGTTGAAGGACTTAACCTAACATCTCACGACACGAGCTGACGACAGCCATGCAACACCTGTCTCCACTGTGACTTGCGTCAAAGATACATTTCTGTACCGGTCAATGGGATTCAAGGGTTGGTAAGGTTTTTCGCGTAGCATCGAATTAAACCACATGCTCCACTGCTTGTGCGGGTCCCCGTCAATTCCTTTGAGTTTTAGTCTTGCGACCGTAGTCCCCAGGCGGAGTGCTTATCGTGTTAACTTCGCCACCGAGACCCAAAGTCCCGACAACTAGCACTCATCGTTTACTGCGTGGACTACCAGGGTATCTAATCCTGTTTGCTCCCCACGCTTTCGTACCTCAGCGTCAGTATTGGCGTAGATGGTCGCTTTCGCCACCGATATTCCTTCTAATATCTACGGATTTCACCCCTACACTAGAAATTCCACCATCCCCCACCAAACTCAAGCAAAGCAGTTTCGGTTGCAATTCCTAAGTTGAGCTCAGGGCTTTCACAATCGACTTACTAAGCCGCCTACGCACGCTTTACGCCCAATAATTCCGAACAACGCTAGCACCCTTCGTATTACCGCGGCTGCTGGCACGAAGTTTGCCGGTGCTTTTTCTGTGGGTACCGTCATTATCTTCCCCACTAAAAGAGCTTTACAATCCGAAGACCTTCATCACTCACGCGGTATTGCTGGATCAGGCTTGCGCCCATTGTCCAATATTCCCCACTGCTGCCTCCCGTAGGAGTCTGGACCGTGTCTCAGTTCCAGTGTGGCTGATCATCCTCTAAGACCAGCTACGGATCATTGCCTTGGTAGGCCATTACCCCACCAACTAGCTAATCCGATAGAGGCTCATCCAACAGCGATAAATCTTTCCCGATTGCTCGGTGATATATGGCATTAGCTTTGGTTTCCCAAAGTTATTCCTTACTGCTGGGGAGATTCCTCTACATTCCTCACCCGTTTGCCACTGATGTATTGCTACACCCGTTCGACTTGCATGTGTTAAGCATACCGCCAGCGTTCGTTCTGAGCCAGGATCAAACTCTCAAATTTTGAGAATTTGTTCTGACTTTACTCGATTAAACTGACATAAAACTCTTGCAAGGGCGACCACAAGGGACGCCCCTACAGCGAATTTGACAAAAACTTAAAAGAGATAGTCCAGAGCGGACTATCGCCTTTATTTTTCTCATTTACTTTTTTCTAAAAGTATAAACGCGACTATTCACGATGAAAAACAACGATAGATTTTGAAGTGTAAAGAGACTTGAAGCTTTGGCCGATAAGCCAAACTTGAAAGGCTAAACGTATCTAATCAGGAGAAACTTACGAATGACTTCCGTAAGGAGCGCGGCAATTTACGAACGGTTTTTTTCTTGTCAAGCGGACTTATTAAAAAATATTTTGCTTCAGAGAATCTTGCACGAAAGCAGTAAATAAAAGCTTTGCTGGCATTACCCCGCTTTTTATTTTTATCTCCACCTCTTCCAAATCACGTAAATTTTTGATTAAAAAATTCAGCGATAAGTTTTTTAAATGTTTGCGGAATTCAATTTCTGTTTTGAAAAAAAGACGCTGCGATTTTACAGCAGATTCAAAATCAGAACCGTTCAATTCAATCTCAATTTTTGCGTGATAAAGTTTCTGTAAATAATTGCTCAAAAAACGAATCAGCATTACAGCCTCCACGCCGTCTTTAAAAAGTTTTTCCGCTTGTAAAAACGCTAGATCAAATTTTTTCGCCGCAAAATTCATGATGAATTCATTCGTGGAAACTTCCGCTTCGGAAAGCACGAGCCTTTCTACGAGCTCAGTAGTGAGATTTTTTTCCTCGCCCAAAAAAACTAAAATTTTTTCCAACTCGGATAAAATAACTTGGCGATTTTTTCCGAACTTATCCAAAAGCAACTCCAGCACTTGCGCCGTGAACTTGACTTGCCTCTTCACCAATTCATCCTGCAAAAATTTTTTTATCGCACGCTCATCATCTTCGTAGCAAGCGATTGTTGCGAAGTAAGGATTATCCTCTGCGAGCTTGCGCAGAGCTGATCCTTTGTCTAAATCTCCCGCCTGAACAAGAATAAAATTCTCACTTTTTTGCGCAAAATTTTCTGATTCAAAAAGAATTTTTAAAGCCGCAGAAGCAGCGACATCGCAGTCTTTCACCAAAATTAATTTTCTTCCGCCCAGCATCGAGAAGGAAAAAAATTCGTCGGCTAAAATTCCTTTATCCTCGCTCAATCTTTCTTTGCTCAAATTTGCCACCAAAAATGGATCAGATAAATTTGGCGAAATTTTTTTCGCGATTAAATCGAAACGATAATTCACGACTGACGTTTCGGGTCCAAAAATCAGGCATCCAGCGATTTTTTCGCCGGCGATTTTTTGGATGTAATTTTCGATTTGGAATGGTGCGATTTTCATTTTTTAAAAAAGTTGCGATGCCATGCTGAGCCTGTCGAAGCATGATTTTAGGCACTGTGCCCTGAATCAGGCTTCGACAAGCTCAGCATGACATTGAATTTATCTCCAACCCGCAACTGAGTAACCCTTACTGGCCAAACAGTTCACGATGTATCTCTGCTTCATTTCATCCGGCTTTATTTTGTCCTCACCTAAAACCGACAACCCTCCAATAGCCGCGCCGGCGCCAGCTCCGATCGCACTGCCGATCAAAGTTGATTTCATATTTTTGCCCCAAATCGCGCCGCTTATTGCGCCGACGACTCCACCAACAACAGCCTTGCGACCCGCTTCTTTCGCGGCGCGCTCCGCTTTATATTTATCCAAAAATTCGTCGCCGCGTTTTTTGCAAATCTTAAAATCGCTCTCCGCTTTTTCTTCGCCGACCGAGACGTAGTGCTCATTCTCGTTAAAAATTGGACGGTAGGACGAGCAAGAAACCGACGCCGCCGCGGTAAAAAAAATTAACAAAATTTTGACAACTAGATTGAACATAAAAAATGTAAAAAGTTTCTTAAGCGAATTTTAATCTGCGGCAAAATGATCCGCGCACATCAAATCTAATTTACCAAATTTTATGAAAAACAATTTTTCCTCATCACTCATCTCCGACATCAAATCCGGATTTTTAGTATTTTTAATCGCGCTGCCGCTTTGCCTCGGAATTTCAATCGCCAGCGGATTTCCTCCCGTCGCCGGCATTTTAACCGCAATCATCGGCGGCTGTTTAGTTTCTTGCCTCGGCGGATCGCAACTGACGATCAAAGGCCCCGCCGCTGGTCTCATCGTCATCGCAATCGGCGCCGTAACTGAACTCGGACAAACCGCTTCCGGCCTCGACATGTCTTTAGGCTATCACCGCGCACTAGCCGTCGGAGTCGTTGCCGCGCTGATCCAAATGGCATTTTCATTTTTTCGCGTGGCCGGACTTGGCATCTCAATGTCGAAATCAGTAGTCCATGGAATGCTCGCTGCGATTGGCGTCATCATCATCGCCAAACAAAGTCACGTTGCGCTCGGAGCTACTCCCGAAGCGAAAACAATTTTCGGTTTACTCGCTGAAATTCCGCACAGCCTTGTCGCCGAAAATCCAATCATCGCCGCCATTGGGATTGGCTCTCTCGCGCTGCTAATCGTCTGGTCAAAATTAAAATGGAAAATCACCAAAATTATTCCCGGACAAATTGTCGTGCTCGCAATCGCAGTTCCACTTTCACTATTTTTGCATCTCAACGAAACCCATTCTTACCAATTCATCTCTCACATCTACGCCCTAGATAGCAGCTATTTGGTGAGGCTTCCCGCCTCTTTATTTTCCGCAATCACCTTCCCCGATTTTTCCGAAATTTGGAGCGGAACTTCGATAAAATACATCGCCATGTTCGCCTTAGTCGGCATGATTGAATCGACGCTAAGCGTTGTCGCCGTTGATGCCATCGATCCCAAAAAGCGCATCTCAAATCTGAATCGCGATCTTTTCGCCATCTCTTGCGGCAACTTAGTCGCAGCGCTAATCGGCGGATTACCGATGATTTCAGAAATCGTGCGCAGCAAGGCCAATGTTGACGCTGGCGCCACTTCCGCTCGCGCCAATTTTTTTCACGGAATTTTTTTACTGATATTCGTCACATTTTTGCCGCAATTATTAAGCCTAATTCCACTCGCCGCTCTTGCTGCAATGCTGATCTACACTGGCATGCGCCTCGCCTCACCGAATGAAATTGCGCATGTCAAAGCGGTTGGAATTGATCAGCTAATTTTATTCGTCGTAACTTTAGTGGTCACTTTAATGACTGACCTTCTAGTCGGCGTCGGCGTTGGCTTGGCACTGAAAATTATTTTACATTTGGCGCGAGGCGTGTCGCTGAAATCTCTCTTCGCCGGCAAGATCGATGTTCGTCACGAAGCTGGCACTGCAAGGTTCGTGATGCACGGCGCCGCAGCATTCCCAAATTTAATTTGGCTAAAAAAAGCAATCGCGAAATTACCGGAAGGAACCAAGCAAGCGGTCATTGACCTGCATTGCGTGCGCCTCGTCGATTACACTTTTTTAAGCGGGATAAAAATTTTGATGCGCGAAAGAAGTGACATTTCTTTTTCTGTGACGGGTTTGGAAAAATTTAAGAGCATGTCGCGACATCTTGATGCGACGCGCTGGGTTTAGATTCTCACTTTGAGCAAGGCGACTTGAGTATGACCTTGAGCAGGACGGGGTTTGTAACCCCGTCCTCACGTTCAGTTCAAAGTTTAGAATTACATGAACGTTTGGACGGGGTTACAAACCCCGTCCAGCATTACGTCCAGCATTAGTCCAGATTAGATTTTTTTTAAAATGACTTCAAATCCATCCCACCTCCAACAACTCCTAAAAAAAATCGAAAAGCTCCTCCCCGAGCAAGCGCCCTTGCAGTTCTTCGTCCATCACAACACTCTCCACGCTTTCGAAGATTTGCCTTTTAAAGACGCGGTAAAAACAGCTTCTTTAAAATTTTCTGCCGAGCCTTTTTTAAGCGAAGAAAATTTTCAAAAGGCTCTGGATAGCGGCAGGATAACGGCGCAAGACATTGCGGAAATTATTCGCGACGAGTGTAAAAATTCTTCCAAAAATATTTTCAGCGGCGCGCCAACTCATTTCGAATTCAGAAATTGGCGCTTACAAAATCTTTTTTTTGTTCCTGATGTTGAATCGCTCGATTGGTGGATGTGCAAAAATAAATTGCTGAAGCAAGAAGAGGCGCAGCTTCTCTGGAAAGCGCTCGAGGTAAAAAATTATTTTTCTGCCGATCCAAATCCAAAAAAAATCCGCAGCCGCGACAAAATTTTAGCGCTGCACAATGTCGACAGCGACGAGCTCACTCATCCGATTTTAATTAACTTGGCGGGATCTTTTTTAGATCAGGGCGTCGCCTTCCGCACAATGCCCGAAAGGTCGAAAGGATTTTTATTTGCCTTTAAAAAACTTTATCTCGACGAGAATTTTCCCTGCGAATCTTGGATGCAAAATCTCAAAAATTTGCATTTAGAAAATCTCAGCGCCGAAGAAATCACCGTAAAAATTCTCAATAATTTCGGCGTTGAAAAAGCGGATTGGGAAGAATTTATTTTCCAAACTTTATTTTCTTTGAAGGGTTGGGCAGGCATGTTTGCTCACTTCGCGCATCATCCCGATCACATTCCGGTACAAGTTTTGCCGGCGCGTTTGGAAGATTTTTTGGCGGTGCAATTGATTTTAGATTTCGCCGCAGCGCAATTTATTTTGAAAAAAATCGGCAGTGATTTTGAAAAAATAAATCGCAGCGAATGCAGAATTTTTGATCCAGAAAAACAGGCAAAATTATTACAATTCGAATCATTCGTGACTGCCCGCGCTTTCAAGCTCTACGCCGAAAATTTCGATGTTGAATCCGCAAAAAAATGGCACCAAGCAAACGCTGATTTCAACAATTTCGAACGCCGTTATTATTTGCATTTGGCCTACGAAAAAAAGCATCGCGACGATGTGATTAACGGGCTCATTGCCCATCAAAAATTTGCAGAAAAAAAATCCGACCACGTCTCTTTTCAGGCCGTTTTATGGGGACGTTGCAAATCTAACTTTCTAAAAAACCTAAGCTCAAAAATTTTTACAACCCAAAAACTGAGAAATTTTGTTATTTTTTTGAGTCAAATTCGATTAATTTTTAGTAAATTT
>CAINKA010000046.1 GCA_903849835.1 uncultured Alphaproteobacteria bacterium | reverse complement strand
GCTTCGACAAGCTCAGCATGACATTGGACTCAGCATGACATTTTTTTTCGCTAAATTTTTTCCGCTAGTTTTTTTTCACCAAATTAATCCCGATGATAGGGATGCCCGCCAATAATCATCGCGGCGCGGTAGAGTTGTTCGGCTAGAATCGATCGCACCATCAAATGCGGAAAAGTTGCGAGGCCAAAAGAAATCTTTAGCGCGGCTTTTTTTAGAATTTCTTCCGACAATCCATCAGCTCCACCAATCACAAAAGTTAAATCAGAATTACCTTCGACAGCAAAATCAGAAATTAATTTTGCAAAATTTCTGCTGGTAAATTCTTTACCTTTTTCATCCAAAATAATTAATTTCGAAACTGGCTTCAGAGCTTTTAAAATCAGCTCTCCTTCGCATTTTTTTATTTTTTCTACCGAAAAATTTTGTGAGTTTCTTAGCTCCAATTCTCTGAGCTCAACCTTCCATTTCAAACGCTTCAAATAAGTTTCAAAAACCGCTTTATGCGGAGAATTTTCAAACTTTCCGATCGATAAAATTGAGATGTGCATGATTTGGGATTTTAGATTTAAGATTTAGGATTTATGTTTTTACAAACTTCACAAACTTCACAAACTTCACAAACTTCACAAACTTCACAAACTTCACAAACTTCACAAACTTCACAAACTTCACAAACTTCACAAACTTCACAAACATTTCAAACATGACAAAAATTGCAATTTATCCAGGCACTTTCGATCCGATCACTTTTGGACATGTCGACATCATCAAAAGAGCGTCGGAAATGTTTGATCACATCATCGTTGCAGCAGCGAAAGACAATTACAAAAACCCGCTTTTTAGTCTCGATGAAAGGGTACAATTAATCGAAGAAGAAATTAATTTTTTTAATAAATCTGGAAAAATTTCTGTCGAAAAATTTGAAGGATTATTGATTAATTTTGCTGAGAAAAAAAATGCTAGAGTCATCATCCGCGGCCTTCGCGCCGTGTCAGATTTCGAATATGAATTTCAAATGTTCGGCATGAATGCAAAACTAAATCCCGACATTCAAACAATTTTTTTACCAGCTTCAGAAACGAATCATTTTATCGCTTCGAAATTGGTGAAGGAAGTTGCAAAACTTGGCGGAGATATTTCGAAATTTGTTTCGAAAAATGTTTGTGAAAAGTTGCAGCAAAAATTGAAAATGTAATCGCGTGTCGGGCGGACACGTTGGTCAGCCCCTACACAACAAATAAAAAAATGAATTTAAAAAAAGAAATTTGGATATTGGCGGATGGCAGGCCGGGCACGGTTTCGCAGAGCATTGGTCTCGCAGAAGAAATTGGTTTCGATTACAAAATCATCAACATCACTTACAATTTTTTTGTCAAAATACCGAATTGTTTTTTTAGCGATTCACTTCTTCGACTCTCATCTTCATCAAGAAAAAAATTTGAAAATTTGGACTATCTTCCAAGTCTCGTGATTTCTGCCGGCAGAAGGTCTTCTCCTATCGCACTTTTCTTGAAAAAAAAATCAGAAAATAAAACAAAAATTATTCAAATAATGAATCCGAATTTGGATTTTTCTAAATTCGATTTTGTTATTTTACCGAAACATGACGAAGCCGATGAAACCAAGCACCCCAACGTCATAACAACAATCGGAGCGCTAACAAAGGTGAGAGAAAATGTTGTGATTTCCGAACAAAAAAAATTCGCTGCGGAATTTGATGAAATAAAAAAACCAAAAATCGCACTTCTTCTCGGAGGCTCATCCAACAAAACAAAATTCGAAAAAGAATCGGCAATAAAATTAGCCAAAATTTCTTCCGAATTCACAAAAAATATGGGAGCAACTTTGCTAATTTTAAATAGCAGAAGAACTTCTGATGAACTCACCAACGCAGTGAAATCAAGCCTAGATTGCGATTTTAAATTTTTTGACTGGAAAGAAGTTCGCGAAAATAATCCTTACCTTGCGATTCTTGGTTACGCTGATTTTTTCATCATTACCGGAGATTCTGTTTCGATGATTTCAGAATGCTGCTCAACCGGAAAACCAGTTTATATTTTTGACGAAAAAGAAATTTCTTCTCCGAAACATCGCAGATTTCACAGCTCTTTATTCGAAAAAAATTACGCCAGAGATTTAACAAAAACTTCCGAAAAATTAGAAAATTTCTTTCCAGAAAAATTACAGGAAACAAAGCGGGTTGCATCGCTGATCAAAAATTTTTTTTAGTTGATTAACTTTTGGACATTTTTACCATCACAAAGTTTATTTTTCTGAACTCCCGCAAGCAACTTAGGCTCTAGTGTCGGCACCGAAACAATCAAATCAAAATAATCAGAATTTTCTTGCAAAAATTTCATCCAAAATTTTTGCGCTAATTTTTCTTTTCGCCCTCTCCTCTTCTTGTAGCGACCAAGGCTGTATTGATGCTGATGATTTTGGGGAATATGAATCAGAAACATTAACAATTTCATCAAACTCTTCTCAGGGCGATTGTTCTTACGATCCCTCAAAAAGCCTCGATGATCAAAGTGGTGGATTAAGAAAATGTCCCGACGGAGCACCTTCCTGTTATCATCTGACAGCCGGAAATGTTTCATTAGACGATGGAATTGGAAATGTGCAATCAGCCCCAATCCCTGCAAACTCTGGATGTAGCGGCTTTGCAAACCGACCGCTACAAAGCCTTTGTATAAGCAACGTAATACAAAATTGCTTGAGTAACGCAGGAGCAAGCAACTCCTCTTCAGAACCAAGATGGGTTTCAACCTCTAACAAAGTTGCTGGGAAAAATATCGGGGTAACAATCAAACCCGGATCGCAAATATTCATCAGAGCCGTTGGAAATGTTAAGTTGGGAGACTCCTCATCTTCTCCAAATTTTCACGTTAAAGCAGACACTCCAATTCCGCATTCAAACAATTCTTTTTGGAATAATAATTTTTTCGATGTCAGAAGTGGACAAACTTTAGACTTAAAATTTAGCGGCAAATGGACTGATGGAACCGACACTCTCGGCGCTGGAAATAATGCCACTGCGCCAATCTCAGAGCTATTAAATGGGACCAGGAGAGTCATAGCTTTTTTAATTCCTCATCCTCCCGGATATGAATTCGACGCCGCGGCATCAACTGAAGTGTCTGGATCAAAAGGCGTTCCATTGTTGCCAGATAGATCAGCTTGGAAATGTGTTTACGACGGCTCATCACCAACTAGCTCCCTCTGCACAACCGGCTCTTACACCCTCTTGGGATATAGCGGAATAAATGACACTCTCGTTAGCACCACATTCCCAATTTCTTCAAATTACAAAACCACAACACTCACAACATATGGCGGCATGATTAGGTGGAATGGGGATGGGCTCGAACCAGATAATTTACCGTCTTCACTAAGAGCGAAGACTGATCCATTCTACGAAATCTCCTGCGACAATAACGGAATATGCGCTGGAGCAGAAAATGTTCCGTCAAACAGAGGAATGCTTCTTACAGGCCTCTCCAATTCAAGCGACACTGACCCATTCATCATCACCACTCCAACCCCAGATGCTTACAAAATTTCTTTTAAGTCTCTTATCGACGGCTGCCCCCTCAATTTAACCGCAACAATCAATAACGGCACCGAAGATTTATACAGTGAACTGGTTGGCCCGAGTAACACTCTAGAAAAAATAATTGGCATTAGCAATCTCTCGTGGAGTGCGCGACACATCACTCTAGAACCGGGACAGAAATTAATAATTAGACAAGATAACACAAAATACGGTCCTAACAACATCACTTGCGACCACGTAATCGCCGTTAGATTCAACAAATATCACGACCTCAAAATGGAAGTGTCTGGCATTGTCGAATTTAAAATCTTGGATGGCACATCCCCTAGCTGCAAAATCAAAGCCAGAATCATCAATCCAACCGGACGTTCGACAAATCTTAATTCAAATTTTACAGCAGATTTTTACGAATATGATGACTTCATGAGCACGGATCAGAATCCGTCGCTTAGTTCCAATAGGCCGATGTCAACTGATCCGTTAGCAAATCTCAATGTCGCAACGGATTCTTGGACCAACTCCGTTTCTCCAGCAAAAAATATTTTTGTACGAAAAGGACAGGTAATACGCTTCTCTCCAGAAAGTTGGGATGGAAAATTTAAGGGTGGCGCTGGCTATTCGACAGAATGCGGCATCGGGATGGCAATGTATATCACTCAACGTCCAGCATTATTATGCCGAGGAAAGGCTGATGATCTTGTGCAAAACATGGATTGCGCGCCAGAATACAAAGATGGTGTTTTGATAGGATGCAGAACTGATGCAGCAGTGTGCAGCAAGGAAGATTCAGGCGCTTACTGCGCTAACTCATGCCGCAAAAAAATAGAATGCACCGCCGGCACTGAGAGCAATCAATACACGAGAACTTGCACCATCGGCTCAAGCAGAGAGGGAAATTGTAAAGAATCTTGCACTGCGGAAGAAACTAAAGCAGGCACTTGCATGACATTCCCGATTTCTGCAACTGATGATCATGGAGTCGTACATCCACCACTTTACACCTCAGCCTCATGCGACATCTGCGCCACTGCGATGCTAGCAAAAGGAAATACGCCTGCAAAGATTGTGGTTAACAATTTGAACCAATGTTACGACTTAGAAAACTACAAAGGAAAAGTTAACAACATACCACTCGCAACAGGTTTCACTATAGCGCAATTAGCTGATACAAGCTTTGCAAAAGGAGCTGTGAAATTGGGAAGCTTTAATGGTATTTACGGTAATTTTGAGAACTTCTCTTATTCGGGAACGAATGAGACTGACCCTCCTCTCAACAAGATTTTTCAACTCAAAATTCCGATCACCTTTCCCCAGTCAGGAAGATTGCGATTTTTTATACTTGATGGCAACGGCTCTTTCATAGACACCAGCACATTAGGCTATTCAAACAATAGCTCATCAGGCACTGGCTACACCGGCACCAACGGCTTTAAAATTGCCACTTCAAGCATGCTAGAATTTAACAATGGTCAATGGCTGCAGGCAATTCTTTGTCGAGAAAACTCTGCTACCAGCGATATTTGTAGTCCAACAGAAAGCGCTCCAGACCAAATTTCTGGACAGCCATCGATCGTAAGAATCAACGTTCCAACGGACGTAATCGGATCTCCAATATTTTCCGGCAATTACAAATTTGATGATTACGGAAACATCCAAAGAAGAGATGTAAGTTTTACTGGCGAAAACTATTGCACACACTCAGCGCAAGGGTTGGTTGCAGAGCCTGGAGCGAATTTCTATTGCCACACAAAAGAATATCGCACTGCAAATGAGATACAAAATAAAAAACTTTTTGGCGGCACTCCTCTCGACGTGGATGCGATGAATGCAGAAATTTCTAAATTTAGAATCACATTTAAAATTTTGGATCCAGAAATTCCTAATTGCGTCATAGGATCAGGCTCTGGCGCATTAAACGGCATCAAGCTTAAAAACCCATTTTACGAATCTCCAAACTCAGGGATTTGCGGCGCCACTGAAGTTCCGACAGACTCTCCCAGCGGTGGCAAAACCAAATGTGTAAAAGAATTTTATTGCGGCAACAAATACCTAAATAACAGCGGCCAATATTACGTTAACGTCAAAGTAAAAAGCCCAGGATCCGGAGCTACTTCAAACATCATCGGAGGCGTGATCACGCCAATAATCGAAGTGATGGATGGAAAAAAAGATCGCAGCACAATTGGTCAAACAGAAAGGATGTACAAACTCCTGATCTCCGACCCAAGATATAAAACCATTCTGAATCTCAGCTTGGTGATGATGTTCACATTTTATGGATTTGGTTATCTCATGGGAATGAGTGAGGCCAACGCTACAGAGACATTGCAACGCATCATAAAAATCGGATTGATTTATCTTTTTGTTGGAGAAACTGGATGGAAATTTTTCAACGAAATAGTTGTGCAGTTTTTTAAAGGAGGCACTGATTTCCTCGCCTTCATGATGGCATCCTCCTTCGACAATTCAGCCGAAGTTTCTCAGGCAATCGCAAACTCTGATTACTACGACAAATCGATTCTCTTCAGTTCTGTCGATAAAGTTTTTGGAATGTTTTTTTCGCAAGCAGTGCAGAAAAAAATCGCAGCGCTTCTCTTCGCCAGCATCTTCGGATGGGCATATCTTCTGATCATTTACAACAGCTTCCTGCTCTATGTTTACGCTGTTGCAAACGCAGTTCTGATTTATCTCACAGCGCAAATATTCCTTTCGATCCTCTTCACACTTGGGCCAATTTTCTTCCTCTTTACACTTTTCCAAACCACGAAAGGCATGTTCGATAACTGGCTCAAACAGCTGATCGGATTTTCGCTGCAACAAATTTTCTTACTCACGACCCTCTCCTTCTTCAACATGATGATGTATGAAGTCATAAAAATGTCGTTGGGCTATAAAATTTGCTGGGATGAAGTTTGGACGATCAACATTTACATCACTCGCGTCACGCTACTTTCATTCTGGACAATCGCCTCCCTACCACCGCGAACAAACGCTCAATCGGATGTCGGCAACATTGGAAATCCAGACGGAATTCCTTCGTTATTTTCAATTTTATTTATTTGGGTCATCGCATCTCTGATGAATAAATTCATCGGATTTATGTCTGATCTGGCTGCAGGAATTGGGGGAGGAATAAAAGCGACTACAGTTGCCGGCGGTTTTCAATCAGCAGCAGCCTCCATGAAAAAAGAAATTAGCAATTCAACCTTAGGGAAAAAAGCGGGAGAATATATTTCGCAAGCAGGAGCTAGAGTTGATCAAAAATTATTCGATCACGGAAAGAATGCGGATAAGGCTCGTAATGAACTGAGGGTAAAAAATAAGGAAACTTCCAACCAAAAGTCAGAACTAGCAAAAGCTGGAAATAATGAGGTTAAAAGATTCAAAAAAGAAAATGCCGGTTCACTTGCCGGTAAAAGCAAACCTGAGCAACAAAAAATTCTAAACAAAGCCAGAGATGAGGCAATGAGCAGAAGAGGTACAGAACTTGGATTTAATGCTACAAAAATGGCAGAACTAAAAAATGACAAGGGCTTGAAATATGAAGGCAGCAACGTATTCGTAGCGGCAGCGATGGCAGCAAAACAATCTGTTTCCCAAGGAGGATCTTTAAGAACTTCTCTTGGCGAAAGAGATGCGAAGACAAAATTTTCAAGCGGGGATGCAAAAGATGCGATGAAAAATCTGACTCCAGATGCAAAACGAGCCTTCCTCGCCTCAGTTAAAAAAGGTGAAATTGAAGTTGGTAAGAGCAAAAAGGCGATCGCTAGAGATGCTGGAGGTGCAGCTCTAAAGGGATTAAAATCCGCCGGATCTGCTACCATATCCGGAGCGAAATCCGTCGGAAAAGCTACTTTAGCTGCACCAAAAAAAGCTTGGGGAGGAATAAAATCAGCTACAAACAGCGCAATAGGCGCTGCAAAGGCAATTAATAAATCTAGGAAAGATGGCACGTTTTTGGATGACGGAATAGCTTACCAACAAAAGCTGTTTGACAGAGCTGGTGATAAATTAGCAACAGTAGCTGAATCCGCGGGCGAAGCAGCTTCAAAGGTAGCTGGAAAGGTAGCTGGAAAGGTTGGAGATGCAGTTGGTGGCGCGCTCGAAAAACTAAACAATGCCGAATATAGAAAAGCAGCTCACCAACTAGAAAGTGAAGGAGCTGTAGAAAAAATGGCTGGCGGAGCATTGGGGAATGCACTTCGAAGCGATCGTGAAAAAAAGGCAATCAGAGACAGAGTCAAAGCAAACGCCGCCGCGAAAAAAACAACCGTCACTGGAGCTGCGAATGAAGATGCGGTCGCGGAATTGGAGAGAGAATCCTCTTATCTGGATGAAGTTAGTGCGATAGACAGCTCTGCTAGCAACGTAGTTACTAAAGCGGCGAAAAAGAGTGTTGCTAGAATAAAAGCATCTGGTCTGGCAAGCAAAGATTCTAGAGCAAAAGCCAAAATAGAAGCAAAGCACGGTGCGAAAGAAAGCGCGGACAAAGAACTTGCAGAAGTCGACAAAGATGTCGCAGAAACAGAAGAGCGCGAGAATGCCGCTAGAGAGGAAAGAAAAGGAGTAGAGGAAACGCCTGAATATCGAGGAATGAAAGCAGATCTTGAACAAAGCCCTGAAAGACTCAAAAAATTGGAAAAGGACAAGAAAAAAACAAAACCATTCTCAAGAGAAAGAAGCAAAGCGAATGAGGCAATAAATGCAGAAAAAGGAAGGGCACAATCTTTAGCAAAAAATTTACGCAGCAAAACTCTTCCAGCCGATACGGCAATCAACAAAGAAAAATCCGCAGGTTTAGTATTGAGAGAAAAGAGAACTGCGTTGACAAAAGTTAGAGATTCTTTGCATGAAGATGATGCACCTCTTCCAACTTCTACTCCCACTCCCCCTGCCACTCCCCCTGCCACTCCCCCTGCCGCTGCCGCTCCCACTGTCGCATCAGCTGCTGCTACGGCAGCAAAAACTGGGCTAGATCCAAATGAACAAGATGTTGAGGTGATGGAAGAAGCCGCAGATAAAGCTACAGTTGGATTAAATCCTCTAGAAGAAGATGTTGAGTTGAATCTGGGAGAAGAAACTCCAACAGTAAGTAGTGGCCCTAAAATGCGTATGCATGACAATCCGATGTTCAGACGCGCTCCTCCTCCCACGCCTACAGAAGATAACACTTAAAATTCCTAACAACTTATGGACTCTTCCAAAAAAAATTTTCACAAAAAAGCTTTCACCCTCATCGAAACTTTGATCACCATTTGCATCATCACCATCACGATCAGCGCAGTTTTTTTTGCGAAAAAAACCATCAAAGAAAATAACATAAAATCTCTGATCATGCAGATCAGAAAATACGACATCGCTCTGAATAACTTCACAGAAAAGTATCATGCACTTCCGGGAGACATCGCGGACACCGTCACCTACGGCATCACAGAAACCAACAGCGGTGGCAATGGCGACAATGTCGTCACCGATCGCTTGCAAAGAGTTATGATGGCAAATGGCGAGATCTCAAATTTTTGGATGCATCTCTCAAAAGCAAGAATGCTCGATGAAATTTACGATGGTGGAGAAGATTCAGACGCAAAAATCGGCAACACATTTCCAATCAGCAAAGTTGGAGAAAAAATTGGCATCATCGCATTTGGAGCTGACGGAAAAACTTTTTATCAAATTGGATTTTACACCGCGGACTCAGATCGTCTCTACACCAACAATGGCAGCCTTCGAACCGATGAAGCTTTTTTATTCGACAAAAAAATTGACGACGGAAATCCAAGAAAAGGAAGGGTCGTTGCCGCAGGAGGAAATTTATTAAACACTTTGGAAAATGATGAATGCGTAAAATTCAACGAGTATAGCGAAAGCGCAGTTGGTCCTTCTTGTCAGCTTAGAATTGAAGCTAGGTAAAAAATTTATCATTTGGTTGACTCCGCTGCAAATGCAGAGCCCTCAAGGCTTCGCACGATTTTGATAAATGCTAAATGTTAAATGTTAAATGCAAAATCCCCCAATGACTCTCCATCAACATCTCGCAGAATTTCGCAGAAGAATAATTTTTTGTTTGGTTTTTTTTCTTGTCGCTTTCGTCATCTGTTATTTTTTTTCAGAAAAAATTTATCAATTTTTATTGCAGCCTTTTTTAGAAATTTCTTCTCAACATCAAAATCATAGATTGATCTACACCAGCCCCGGAGAAGCATTCACGACATATTTAAAACTTTCTTTTTCCTCATCTTTATTTTTTTCTTTTCCGATTTTCGTTACAGAAATTTATCTTTTTTTATCTCCCGCTCTCTACAAAAATGAGAAAAAAAATATTT
>CAINKA010000045.1 GCA_903849835.1 uncultured Alphaproteobacteria bacterium | reverse complement strand
GATTCTGGGCACCGAGCCATGAATCATGCTTCGACAGGCTCAGCATGACATCGAGGAATTTTAAAAAATGAATTTCAAAATTTTCTACCACCTCAATTCTCACAAAATTTTTTTCTGGCTTTTTTTTGTCACGTTTCTTTTTCAAATTCTTTTTTGGAAAAAAACTGAAAAATTTAAACCATCTTTCGACCTTATCCCGCCAGCTCCCAGCAAATATTTAACCTCGGCACTTTCTCTCGGCGACAAGGAATTTTTATTCCGCGTTTTAGTTTTGCGCCTGCAAAATTCTGGCGATATTTTTGCCGGATTTGTAGCGCTAAAAAATTACGATTACTCACGACTTTACCAATGGATGAAGGCGCTCGACGACCTCAACAGTAAGGCAAATTCCGTCCCCGCTCTTGCCAGTTATTACTATTCGCAAACTCAAAAAGTTGAGGATACGCGTTACATCGTCAATTATCTCGACGAGCACTCTTCGCAAAATATCGATAAAAATTGGTGGTGGATGACGCAAGCAATTTACCTCGCGAAAGGCCGCCTGCAAGATATCGACCTCGCTCTCAAGCTCGCTTACAAACTCAGCGCCAACAATTCCACCACAGCTCCACTTTGGACCAAGCAAATGCCCGCCTTCATCCACGAAGAAAAAGGTGGCAAGGATGACGGCTGCATGGCTTTTTTCGTCATCCAAAAATTAATCAAAGAAAGCGAAAACGGCGCGCGTCAAATCAAACCGGAAGAAATGAATTTCATGCGTCATTTCATCAATGAACGATTGACGAAATTGAAGAAGCAAAATTTTAATCCGAGTAAATGTCGGAAAATTAACTAGGAGAAAAAATGTCGAAGTGGAGAGGAAGAGATGGGAAAGGCGTTGGACAGCGAGTCATGGGCAGACAAGCTGCGCGAGTAAGTGAGGATCGAGAATCACACCAAGCTTTGCTAAACCAAGCCGCAAAAGATTTTGTTGGCCTGAATCCAGAACTTGATTGCAATGATCCTGAAAAACTTACGAAAGCTTGGAAAAGCTTTTCCGAAAATTTTCTGCCAGACTATTTTCCTTCGCAAGAATCTAGAAATTTTGTTTTTACCCCAGCTCCACGCACGAATGTGCGAGCATCGCGAGCATTGCTGGTATTTCTGCACGCGTTGATCGCTGCGTGCATGCTTACTGCAGCAAATGCTGAAGTTTTTCAAGAAAGTCTCAGCGGAGCTTTAATAGCTCCACCACCACATGGAAATTTACGCGGAGATCCCCACAGAAGTCCTGCACCTACACCTCCATCATCTTCCGAACCAGCAGCCCGAGGGCTTGTGGAAAAGCCAATGATTACCCAAAAGCAATTCATGGACTTTGTTCATACTCAGCGCGCAGCCGATCCTGACAAAGTTGTTTCTCTTGCGTCGCTAACAGCAACAGCAACATACCGCACTGACTCCAGCGGACACTTGAGGTTACCGCCTCTCGTCGGCGATCCCGTCGGATTCCAACAAGCAAGGAACGTGTTACAATTGCAGAAAATTGATTTTCGCGACACAGTTCTGCCAGCGCTGATTGACTCTGCTGATTTATCCGGATCAATACTAACTGGACTTGAGCTTAAAACTCTCCTGAAGCTTACAGACTGCAAATTAGACGGAGCAAAATTGGATCGCATCAAGAGCGGCCAAAATTGGATCGAAATCTTTAGGTCTCCCTACGGCGCGAGGACGAACAGCGCTAAAGGGGTAAACTTCACCAATGCTGAAATGGAATTGAGGGTAACAGGAGCTCGTGAGGCTGTTTTCGATAAAAGCACATCTGGGATTGATTTCGATAAAAGCACATTCGCAGGAGCTCGCATTGCTGGAGCCATTGTCGATCATTACAGAAGTCACCCTATAGTGTATAATCTTGATCTCACTGGCGCAAATGTAGTTCTTCCGGATCAAAGTGTCGTAAGGGTGGAGAGCCCACTTGTTGTAAGAACAAATTCGGCAGCTGTTTTAAAAGTAGCTGCAGTTCCGGGCATGGCTCTACAAACCGGAGTAGATGGCAAGCTAATCGAAATTAAGCTAAAATCGGAAGCATGTTTAGCTGGCGGTGTTACCCGGACTGCTGTGGAGGCATCAACGTTAGAAGAATTTGCAAAGAGGTTAAATGAGAATTTCTTAGGATATAACATTGTTGCAACCACGGGCGATTCAAAAGCAGATGACTCTGTCGTAAAATCCGAAATTAATTTGTGCAAAGATTCTAGGCTAATTGGCCGCAATTATGCAGAAACTAACGCCGTAGTTTTTCCGCAACTAACAACGCAAATATTTTACGATGCAAGTCTGTCACCAGAAAAAGCGCATCTAAATTTAGTGGAGGCATTATTCCATGCTTTCGGAATGGAGCCTAGGGCTTCGATGAATGACGCTTACAAACTGATCACCACCCGCAATTCGCATAGTGAATACTTACCGTTGCAGGATCCAAACTATTTATCAGCAATGTTGCACGAATATCTCGGGGTGTTCGCTAGTAGAGATCCGGCTTTGGCTAATTGCGCCTTATCCTTTGGATTAGAGCCGGAAAAGTTTAAAGTCGTTGCCGGAGATGTTGAGATGGTGGTTAGTTCAAAAATTTGCGCTACAGGAGGTGAATTTACCTGCCACTTCAATCAAACTTCAGTTTCTTTTCATGATTATTGGACTGGGGTGACGGTTGCCCCCGACATGACACTGTCCGTCAACACGATTGAGAAAGATGAAAAAGTTGTTGGTTACGTCCTTGTTGTTAATGGGGAGGCGGCAATACGATACGAAGATGAGGCAACACCAACACCAACACCAACACCAACACCAACACCAACACCAACACCAACACCAACACCAACACCAACACCAACACCAACACCAACACCAACACCAACACCAACACCAACACCCCCATTACCCGAAGGTGAGAGATCGTGGTCAGGAGATGAGATAGCCCTCCCTATGGGTTTTATCATAGCCTGCTGCATCTTCTGCTGCTGCGTGGAGTTTCTTCGTCGCCGCGACCGCGGCTTAGTGCTGCCGGCACCTGTGGCGCAACGAGCAGCGGGAGCGGTAGAGGCAATAGTTGTGCATCATGGTCCCAGGGCTGCTGATTTCCCCCTTGTATTTTTTCAAAATCCCAATGGATCGGATGTAGTTTTTCAAAATCCCGATGGATCGGCGTCTGTAGGAGAACAGCTTGTGATGCAGCCACCACCGCCGCCACTGGACAACAGGCAATTTCCAGATGGCCTACATGATCCTATCGCAGTAGCTCCCCCACCCGCACTCCCACTCCACGAAGAAGAGCGTAAGGAGGTAGCAGCTGGCGGTGTCGGGATGCCAAGTGCAGAACCTCTCAACGGGGGAGCTCGCGGTGGAGCCGGTGGAGGAGGAATCGCAGTTTAATGCCAAGCACAAAAAAAATAATCACCGCCGCGCTCCTAGAAGACCGCGCCCTCAACGACATTACTTCCGACCTAACAATCCCAAAAAACACTCTCGTCAATTTCGAAATTAACGCCCGCGAAGAAATTATTTTTTGCGGCGCGGAAATAATTTTGGAGGTTTTTTCGCAGTTAAAAAAATCGACGAAATTCAAAAATTCCAAACTTGATTTGAAAATTTTGGTGAAGGATGGAGCAAAGCTCGCAGCAAAAAAAACAATCACGCGCGGTCACGGCGACGCCAAATTAATTTTTGCTGGCGAAAGAGTGATCCTCAATTTGATCCAGCATTTGAGCAGCGTGGCGACATTGACGAAAAAATTTGTTGAAGCGCTCGGAAATAAAAAAATCCAAATTCTCGACACTAGAAAAACTTTGGCGGGACTTCGCGAATTGCAAAAATACGCCGTAAAAACCGGCGGCGGAAAAAATCACCGAATGAATTTGTCGGATTTAATTTTGGTAAAAGACAATCACATTGCCGCAGCAGGTGGAATAAAAAACGCGATTGCAGCTGCAAAAAAAACACAGAAAAAAATTCAGATTGAAGTTGAATGCGACAATTTCGAGCAAGTCGCCGAAGCAGTGTCAGCAAGCCCAAACATCATCATGCTCGACAACATGCAGCCCGCAGAAATAAAAAAATGCGCCGCGCTAATCCGCAAAAATTCTCCAAAAATAAAAATCGAAATCTCTGGCGGAATCACCCTCGCCAACATCAAAAACTTTTCGCAGCTCGATGTTGATTTCATTTCTGTCGGCGCGCTGACTCACTCGGCGAAGGCGGTGGATATTGGGCTGGATGTTGTTGAACTTTCCTCGCTGCGCACTTGCTGAAGCATCGTCACTCCGAGCTTCTCGCGGCAATCCAAAAAGCTGTAACACTTGGATTGCTGCGCGGAGCTCGGAGTGACGGAATAAATGGAGATCGGTTCCCAGCCTCTTCCTAGACAGGACGAGATTTGTAATCCCGTCCCCACGTTCAGTTCCTTATTTCAACTTTGAAATGCACTTGGGGACGGAGTTACAACCGTCCCGCCGCCCGTTATCTGCGCCTCAGAGGGTTTTCGTCGACTGCACCAAGTTGTCCGTCGGCTATCGGCGCTCCCACTCCTGTAGCTGGTCTTTCCACTTCCACTGCTATTCCCTGTAATACTCTCGCTCTTCCTATTTCTTCAACTGTAGCTTGTCTTGCCACTCCTATTGGTATTCCCCACGCTACTTGGTGAGCTTCTTCCGGTGGCACCGGGATCTCCATTAGAGGTGGTTGATTATTATTCCCCCGCAGCGGATCATCCACAACGCCAAGAGCACACATCGCTGATATAACAGCCCCTACCGCACAAACGCCTTCAGCAACACAAACAAGAATCGCTTGTGTCATCGAAGCTGTTGCATAAGAAACGCCGGCTCTGCCAAGGGCGAGAGGAAAGGCTACGAGGGTAGAAAGCGCTATAACAGCTGCAAAAGCCGCTGCTGCTCTTTCAAAAAAAGGAAGAGGGTAACGTCTACGAACAGGTGGAATTCTGTCATTACCAGCTCGGGGGAGTGGGTTGCGTGCCATAAATTTTAAATTTTTTTAAACCAACTCAACGAGCTTTCCTGAACAAAATTCATTCTCTCTTCAATCGAGATTTTAATTTTTTCCATTTCCTCGTCGTTGGAATTTTTAGGAACGTAAGCTGTGGAATCGTTGGAGTAAACCACGGCGTGGAGAATGGCGGGTTTTAGTGATGACGTGCCGCCTGCGTCTGAAGGGCGGCACCATGTGGATGAGCAACAGCGGTACTCGGACGATCAACAGCGGCATCCGGACGAGCACCAATGTGCGGAGTTGGCGCCACAGCTTCAACAACAGGAGCTCGGACGGCGGCGCCGTCGTTGAGGTGTTGGAGTCCGTCTTCAGCCCCTCCGCGATGTCTTCTTAAATACAATGCCGCATTCGTCGCCAAAGGCACTGCTGCAATGGCGGCGGCTAATACTCCAAGCCCCCCCATGAGTGGGATGGCAGCAACAAAGCCCGTTGCTGCCATCAAAATTGCTGAAAAAGCAAAGTATGCTCCGTAAACCGCAGCAGCTTTGGGATGGTGATTTATAATTTGTCTTACACGGCCAACGCCCCCAGGCAATTTAGGTTCCCGCTCCGTCCCCGGTCTACGGTTCCGAAATGCTTCGGACATGCCAAGGGTGGCTACTGCGAACAGCGCTCTTTTGCCAAAAGATTCGGCGGCGGGAGCGGCTGGAAGCTGTTCACCAACGGGCGGGATAATTGCTTGGGAGAGTGGGTTGCGTGCCATAAATTTTAAATTTTTTTAAACCAACTCAACGAGCTTTCTTGAACAAAATTCATTCTCTCTTCAATCGAGATTTTAATTTTTTCCATTTCCTCGTCGTTGGAATTTTTAGGAACGTAAGTTGTGGAATCGTTGGAGTAAACCACGGCGTGGAGAATGGCGGTGGGATTTTGAATTTGTCCCAATTTTGCATTTCGATTTTGCGCGAAGAAGCGGTGGCGGAGTAAAAAGCTGGAGATTCTTTCTAGAATTGCACAAATCTGTACAGCTCACCCTCCAATTTTCCGCACGAGCGGAAAATTCAGCACTTGCAAACCCGCGTCAATCGCGGGCTCAAAAAAACAATTTTCTAGAAATTAAAAACCGAGTTGTCCTAATTGAAACTTTAACTTTCAATTTGGACAAAATGCTAAATCGCGATTTCACAAGAATTCTGACAAAATTTTCCAAAACTCATTCGCTAATTGCGATTTTTGGACCGAGGCAATCAGGCAAAACTGCGCTGGCGATCCGCCAGTTTAAAGACTTGCCTTACGTTTCTTTTTCTGACATTGCGTCGGGATTCAAAGTTCTTTTTGATCCGCAGAAATTTTTTGAGGGCTACAAAAACGGTGCGATTTTTGACGAAGTGCAAAATATTCCTGAGCTGGTGCCTTACCTACAGCGGTTTCTCGACAGCTTGCCAAAATTACAGAGGGAGAAACTTTCGGGAAAATTTGTTTTAATCAGCTCACAAAATCTTCTGCTCAATCCAAAAATTGCGCCTTCCTTCAAAAAAAATATTGCTGTTCTAACCTTACTCTCTCCTAGCTTGGCCGAGAAGAGCCCGGCAGGATCACTCGACAACAAAATTTTTCGCGGAGCATTTCCAATGTTGTTGCAACGTCGCGGCAGTGCGGCAGATTTTTTCTCGAGCTACTTGCAAACCCTCTTGGGACGAGATCTGAAGCGACTCCACCGAATCGACGAGCTCACGAAATTTCACAATTTTCTAAAATTTTGCGCCGGCAGAATTGGCCAAGTTGTAAATTTTTCTGCGCTTGCTGCCGATTGCGGAATTTCTCACACCACTGCTCGAAGCTGGCTGACACTGCTTGAAGCGAGCTACGTAATTTTTCTGCTGCCGCCTTACGCGCGCAATCTCAGAAAAAAAAGATCGGTTAAAATGCCAAAAATTTATTTTCACGACACTGGCTTCGCCTGCAATTTGCTTGGTATTGAAAAGAGGGAACAAGTCGCCACTCATTTTTTACGCGGCGCTTTGTTCGAAAATTTAGTGATTTTGGAATTGCTGAAAAGCCGCACCAATCAAGGTCTGTCCGCCAATCTTTCTTTTTGGCGCGACAAAACTGGCCACGAAATTGACTGCATTTCTGAAGAGGGAAGCAAGCTAAAAACCTTCGAAATAAAATCCGCCACCACCCTCAATTCCGACTTCGTCAAAGACCTAAAATATTTTTCCAAGCTACACAAAAATAAAGTTGAAGAATATTTGGTTTACGGCGGAAATGCTGGCGGAGAGTATCTCGGAGCTGAATTGGTTTCGCTGAAAAATCTCAATTCAAAAACAAAATGACCTTCAGCTGGACGGGGTTTGTAACCCCGTCCACAGGTTCAGTTCAAAGTAAAAGCGGAACTGAACGGGAAGACGGGGTTACAAACCCCGTCTTGCGGCGAGGTTGGTTTCGGTGAAAAATCTTACTTCAAAAACAAAATGACCAAAAAAAATTCCGCATTTTCTTTCCTCCTCAACTCTTCCAAGCCCTTCAAATTCTACATCGGGCTCCATTTTTTTGTCGTGCTTTACAACGCGATTGATCTTTCGCTTTGGCCTTACATTTCAAAATTACTGGTGGACAAACTTGCTGCGGTGCCGCGCGAACAGGTGATTGCCGAGATTTGGCCAATCGCATTACTGCTGATTATTTTCGCGATTATTCCCGGGCTTGTGTGGCGCATTTGCGATTTTTCTTGGCTGAAATTGACGCCGCTAATGAAGAAAAAAATCACCAGCGAATCAATGGCCTACGCGTTGCAGCATTCTTCAAATTTTTTCCAAAATAATTTTTCCGGCTCGCTGGCGAATAAAGTTCGTGACCTCGCCAACTGCGCGCCGCGACTGCTCGAGATTTTTTTGTACAGCTTTCTCAACGTCACCTTGAGTTTATTATTCGCCTTTGTCGCGCTATTTTCGATCCACAAATTTTTTGCTTTCGTGCTAATTTCTTGGGCGGGTTTATTTATTTTTATGGCGGTTCGAGCCGCGAAAACAGCGGAAGAAATGTCAATTGCGATTGCAGATCAGCAAACAAAAATAATGGGAAATATTGTCGATGTTTTTGGCAATATTTCGAACGTAAAATTTTTTTCGCGGCGCAATTTTGAACAGAAAAGAGTCGGTGATTTTCAAGAAACTTATTCGCGCCTTTACGAAAAACGCGGCTGGTTTTTCGTAAAATTTTTCACGCTGCACGGCCTGACATTCGCTGCTTATTTCGCCTTTTGCATCGTCGCGCTAATTTTTCTTTACGCCAAAAATTTGGTGACGCTCGGCGACTTTTTAATGCTCTTCACGATCAACACTTACATCATCCGTTTGATGTGGAACGCCGCCACCGAATTGCGCCATTTTTTGGAGGAAATGGGCACGGTGAATCAAGCGCTGCAAATTTTAAATGTGCCGCTGGAAATTAAAGATGGGAGTCGCGAGCTGCGAGTGAGTAAGGGCGAGATTGTTTTTGAAAATGTCGAATTCGGTTACAAAAATTCCGCGCCACTTTTTACTGGAAAAAATATCGTGATTAAGTCGGGCGAAAAAGTTGGTTTGGTTGGCCATTCCGGCGGCGGCAAAACAACTTTTGTGAATTTAATTTTGCGCCAGTTCGACGTGAATTCGGGAAGGATTTTGATCGACGGCCAAGACATTTCGCAAGTGACGCAAGACTCGCTCCGCGCCGCGATTGGCATGATTCCGCAGGATCCTTCGCTTTTCCATCGCACGCTGGCGGAGAATATTTCTTACGGAAAAAACGATGTCATGCTGAGCCTGTCGAAGCATGCTTCAGGATTCGGACTAGAGCCGCCCTTCGACAAGCTCAGGGTGACATTGGAGGAGGAAATTGTAAGTGCCTCACAAAAAGCCCACGCCCACAATTTCATCGAACACCTGCCGCAAAAATATAATTCTCTCGTCGGTGAGCGCGGAATAAAATTGTCGGGAGGTCAGCGCCAGCGCATCGCCATCGCCCGCGCCTTTTTGAAAAATGCGCCGATTTTAATTTTGGATGAGGCAACAAGTCAGCTCGATTCAATCACCGAAAATCTGATTCAAGACAGTCTGAAAAATTTGATGGAAAATAAAACGACGCTCGTAATCGCCCACCGACTTTCGACGCTGAAAATTATGGATCGCATTTTAGTTTTCGATCACGGAAAAATTGTTGAGGATGGCTCACACGAGGAGCTACTTGCTCTGAGCGGTGTTTACAAAAAACTTTGGGAAGCGCAAGTTGGTGGAAATTTGACCAATAAAGTTTCGCAAGCAGAGGCTTTTTTGATTTGTGGGGACGTTGATTTTACGGAGTAATGCTCGGCACACCTAGCGCTGGACCTAGTGCTGGACGGGGTTTGTAACCCCGTCCACATGTTCACGTAATTCTAAAGTTTGAACTGAACGTTAAGACGAGGTTACAAACCCCGTCTTGCTCAAGGAAAGTCTCGCTCCAAGAAATCCAAAAAATAAATAAAAAATAAAAATGACCAAAATTACCCAATCCTTCATCTTCGCCGCCGGACGCGGAGAGCGCATGAGACCACTCACAGACTCGATCCCCAAGCCGCTCATCAAAATAAAAAACAAGGCAATCATCGGTTACACGATTGAAAAATTGGACAAAATTTCTGCGATCAAAAAAATTATTATTAACGGATTTTATCTCGCTGATCAGCTCGAAACGCACATCAAAAAATTGAACAATCCGAAAATTATTTTTTCGCGCGAAGTGGAAAAAATTGAAACTGGCGGCGGATTAGTTTTTGCGAAAAATAAATTCGATCCCGCCGAGCCGCTGCTGACAATCAATGGCGATATTTTGTGGCAAGATGTTGGCGCAATTTCCGACATCGAACTTCTCTGCAACGCTTGGGACGCAAGCGCTTGCGACATTCTTTTGGGCTTAAAAAAAACCGAAAATTATTTTGGTTACGAAGGAAATATTCACGGCGGTGGCGATTTTGATTTGCACGGCGATCAACTTTTCCGCTTCCCTGACTGCGCGATGAGCCACGTTTTTGTCGGGCTGCAAATTATTAATCCGAAGATTTTGGAACGAGCACCAAGGGGAGAAAATGAGAAATGTTTTTCGATGTCACATTTTTATAAATCAGCTGTGGGTGAGGGTGGATTGGTTCATCGGATTAAGGGCGTCGAACTTGCGGGAAAATATTTTCACATCGGTACGGTGGATGCGGTAAAAAATACGGAAGAAAATTTATAAAATTTAACGGTCAGGCTAAGCCTGTCGAGGCATGACTAACGAGCTTCTTTCACCAACTTCACCACCAACTCCACATTCTCAATTGGTGTTTCTGGCAAAATTCCGTGGCCAAGATTGAAGATGAATGGCTGATCTTTGAACGTTTCTAAAATCTCCAAAACTTCTTTTTCGATTTGTTTTTTTGTGCCGAATGCGAGGAGAAAATTGTCGAGATTTCCTTGTAAAACTTGGCCGAGATTTTTTTTAGCCCAGTTTTTTTCGATGGTTTGATCGATTGCTAAGCCGTGTGACTCAACATTTTGCGAGAATGTTTCGTAGTTCATTCCGATGCCACGTGGAAAGCAAATCACCGGAATTTCGGGGTGAAGTTTTTTTATTTCGGTGACGATTTTTTTAGTTGGTTCGATCACCCATTTTTGCAATTGCTGCGGCGGGAGAACTCCTGCCCACGAATCGAATAGCTTCACGCAATCGGCGCCCGCCTTGATTTGCAGGGATAAATATTCGGTTACGCTTTGAGTTAAAATTTCGATCAGCTGCGAAAAAAATTCTTCATTTTGGATTGCGGTTTGGCGCGTTAGTTCAAAATTTTTTGATCCTCCGCCTTCGATCATGTAGCAGGCTAAAGTCCAGGGAGAGCCTGAAAAACCGATCAAAGCCTTCGATGGATCTAACTTGGATTTTGTGAGCGCTAACGCCTCGAAAACTGGATTTAAATGCGATGCGATGCGGTTTGTTTTAAGCTGCGACAGTTCGAATTTTCCGAGCTTTGGTCCTTCGTTTTTTACAAATTCTACTTTCACACCTAGTGCATCAGGAATCACAAGAATGTCAGAGAAAATAATTGCAGCGTCAAAATCAAATCGACGGATTGGTTGTAACGTAACTTCGCTGGCAAGCTTTGGTGAATAGCAGAGCTCAAGAAAATTTTTTACGTTTGAACGCACTTCGCGATATTCTGGTAAATATCTTCCAGCTTGACGCAGGATCCAAATTGGTGGTGAAGAAAATTTTTCTTTTTTTAAGAGGGTGTTAATTAATTTTTTCATTTCTTTATTTTAGATGTTTTAGTTAGTGCTGTGAGTTATTTTATTAAAAATTTTTAACATTTTTGTTAACAAGTCAGATCCTTGAAAATAAAGGATTTGAAGAAGTTTTTAACTGGTAAAAATTTTTACAAAAAACTTTTAAACAGAGTGAAATCCTGTGAATAAAATGTGAAAAATTCTGATAAGTTTTTTGTTAAAAATTAATCGGTGAGTAAGTGAAGTTTTTTCAACAATTTGTTAACAATTTTTTTAACATGAAAAAAAGAATCGAAGAGAAATTGCAAAAAAATTTAAATCCAAAATTTTTAGAAGTGAAAAATAATTCCCATCTGCATGCCGGACATTCTGGCGATAATGGAAGTGGTGAAACGCATTTTGCGATTGCAATCGAATCAGTTGAGTTGAGCGAAATGAGTAGAGTGGGAGCACATCGGAGGGTGAATCAAATTTTGAAGGATGAGTTTGAGATGGGGATGCATGCGTTGGAATTGGTGGTGAAATAAAAAAATCTAAGCCGCTTTTTTTTCCTTCTGCTGAACAATCGTAATCGCCTTTTTTTCTTCCCTTTCCTCAATTTCTTTTTCACTCAAATAGCAAATTTCCAACTCTTTTTGATCACTAATCGATTCCTTCGTGACCTTGGCGGATTTGATGGTTTTTTTCGACGGCGCATCAAACATCGTGTTTAGCAAAACATTTTCAGTGATGGCGCGAAGGCCGCGGGCACCGGTTTTGCGCTCAATTGCACGCTTAGCAATTTCCTTCAAAGCATCGTCGTCAAAACTCAATTCAACTTTGTCTAAGTTGAAAAGTTTTTGATATTGTTTGGTGATGGAATTTTTTGGTTCGGATAAAATTCTGGTCAAATCTTCTTCGGTCAAGCCGTCAAGTGGCGCAATGATTGGCAGCCTTCCAACGATTTCGGGAATTAGTCCGAATTTAATCAAATCGTCGGGCTCAACTTTTCCAAAAATATCTTTGCGACTAGTGTCGTCTTTTTCTCTGACATCAGCGCCGAAGCCGATTGAAGAGCCTTTGCCGCGAGCGGCGATAATTTTTTCCAAGCCAGAAAATGCTCCAGCGCAAATGAAAAGGATGTTGCGAGTGTCGACTTGGACATATTCCTGCTGCGCCGTTTTTCTTCCGGGCTGAGTTGGAACTGAAGCGACGGTGCCCTCGATGATCTTCAGCAAGCCTTGCTGTACGCCTTCGCCGGAGATGTCGCGGCGAGCGTTATCTTCGGATTTGCGTGCGATTTTATCGATCTCGTCGATGTAAACAATTCCGCGCTGAGTTTTTTCGATGTCGAAATTTGCCGATTGCAAAAGTCGCGCGATGATATTTTCAACATCGTCCCCGACATAGCCGGCTTCGGTGAGCGAAGTGGCGTCAGCCATGGTGAAGGGCACGTCTAAAACTCTTGCCAAAGTTTGCGCCAGCAAAGTTTTTCCGCAGCCAGTTGGCCCGATCATCAGAATGTTAGACTTGGTCAATTCAACGCCATCTGCGGCGGATGAGATGTTGGCGTCGATGCGCTTGTAGTGGTTGTAAACGGCGACGGATAAAACTTTTTTCGCGTGATCTTGGCCGACGACGTAATCGTCTAGAATTTTAACGATGTCTTGAGGAGTTGGCTTGCTGCCATCTGCCTTTTGTAGCGGAGATTTTGTTTGTTCCTCGCGCAGAATATCCATGCTGACGCCGATACATTCGTTGCAAATCAAGGCTGTGGGACCGGCGATTAATTTTTTTACTTCGTTCTGACCCTTGCCGCAAAATGAGCAGGATAAATCTTTTTCGTTGTCGTGTTTTTTTGGCATGTTGCTTTTGGTTGCAGGTTGTTGGTTGGCCCTAAATCTTTCCCAATCTTTTTTCGATCACTTCATCGATCAGTCCGAATTCCTTCGCTTTTTCTGGCGACATGAAATTGTCGCGATCCATCGCTTTCTCGATCACCGCAACTTTTTGGCCGGTATGTTTGGCGTAAATTTCGTTCAATCTTTTTTTCAAACTCAAAGTTTCTTGAGCGTGAATTTCGATGTCGGTGGCTTGACCTTGATAGCCGCCGGAAGGTTGGTGGATCATGATGCGCGAGTTTGGTAGGCAAAATCTTTTTTTCGGCGCGCCAGCGGTGAGAAGCAATGAGCCCATTGAAGCCGCTTGCCCGATGCAAAGCGTGGCAACATCGGGGCGAATATATTGCATGGTGTCATACATCGCGAGACCAGAGGTGACAACGCCTCCCGGCGAGTTGATGTAAAAATAAATATCTTTTTTCGGATCTTCCGATTCCAAAAATAAAAGCTGTGCAACGATGAGAGACGAGACTTGGTCGTTAACTGGGCCTGATAAAAAAATAATTCTTTCCTTCAAAAGGCGTGAATAAATGTCGAAAGATCTTTCGCCTTTAGCGGTTTGCTCAACCACCATTGGAACAAGGTAATTGGCCTGATCGAGAATTTTGTCTGACATGTTTTTGGGGAAGACTGTTGAAGAAAAATGCGGGGGCGGAAACTAAAAATAAATTTTTTTTAAAGCAATCTCTCTATTGAAATCGGCTTTGCTGATTCATACTTTGCGGTCCTATTAAAATTAAAATTTACGAGGAAAAAATGTCAGAAAATCAAGAAAACAAAACAGAACAACAAGAGGAAGTTCAGCAAGAAATAAAAAATCCTGCTGAAGAAAAAATTGCGGAACTCGAGCAAAAAAATTCTGAACTAAGCGATAAAATTTTGCGTTGCCTTGCTGAGTTGGACAATGTCCGCAGAAGGTCTCGCGAGGAAATTGAAAAATCAGCGAAATTTGCAATTTCTAATTTTGTTGGCGATTTGGTTGTGGTCGCAGAAAATTTTTTCCTCGCCAGCGAAAATGCGCCGAAAGCTGAAATCGAAAAAAATCCGGTGATAAAAAATTACGCTGATGCGATTGCGATGACGGAAAAAGAGCTGCTAAAAGTTTTGGAAAAAAATCAGGTCAAAAGAATTTTTCCGCTCAACCAAAAGTTTGATCACAATTTTCACGAAGCAATCGCGCAAGTCGAAAGCGAAGCGGAAGAAGGGTTGGTGGTGCAAGTTGTGCAAGCTGGATATTCGATCGCTGATCGCTTGATTCGTCCAGCGCTGGTCGGGGTTGCGAAGGTGAAGGGATAATTCTCTTGCAAAAAGCTAAGTCGCAAATAAGTTGCGCCGCCCTTTTGGGCTGTGGAATTTGTAGGGGTGCCGCTTAGTGGTCACCCGCCGGTAGAACTTGTGTAGGGGTGACCCCTGTGGTCACCCGCGGGCTGGCACAAGGCCAAGCTCCTACCCCGAATCTTTTTTTACGGGATCATAGCTCAGTTGGTTAGAGCAGGATGCTCATAACGTCTTGGTCGTAGGTTCGAGTCCTACTGATCCCACCAGCCTACGCTCTTACGAGCTTCGGCTGGCAGGCCATGGTTTTTTTAATGAACGAAGTGAATTTAGAAAAACCTGTCCGCCATAGCTTTAGCGACGGCGGACCGCCTCCAGACGTAAGATCGTTAGAGCGTAGGCTGTCCGCCATAGCCCAAAGGGCGACGGAGGACTCTCGTCACAAACACCAGATCAACCCAAAATAAATCCTTCGTCTAGTCGGATTTTCGCTGCGATTTCTCACGAAATCTGTGGCATCTGGTCCTTAGGTTAAGGCTTTCTACCTTTGGTCCTGCTCATCAATCTTAATTCAAAAAATGATATGCCGAAAATGAAAACAAACAGTGGGGCCAAGAAGCGATTCAAGGTTACTGGGACGGGGAAAATCGTCCATAAACAAGCCGGAAAAAGGCACAATCTTGACAGAAAAAGTCAAAGCCGAATCCGCAAATTGCGCAAAGGCGCAGTTCTTTCTGAAGGTCATGCAGCGAGCATTCTCAAGCATAAAATGCCCTACAATCGCTAGTTCAATAATTCAATCAAGGCATCTCCATCTCGAATCAAATTTCGAGCCACCCGTCATCGCGTTAGCGTGACCTCCTCCTACTAAGGGGGATGTGGGGATGATTTAAAAAATAATTTTTTCGGAGAAAATAATGAGTCGTGTAAAAAGAGGCGTGACAAAAAAAGCTCGCCACAAAAAAATTCTAAAACTTGCCAAAGGCTATCGCGGCCGTGCGAAAAATTGTTTTCGTATTGCAATTGAAAAAGTCGAAAAAGCTTTGCGCTACGCTTATCGCGATCGCAGGGTTAAAAAAAGAGACTTCCGCGCTCTTTGGATTCAACGCATCAATGCCGCAGTTCGCGAGCATGGTTTGATTTATTCGAAATTTATCAGCGGATTAAAAGCTGCGAATATCGATCTCGATCGCAAAGTTCTTTCCGACCTCGCAATCAGAGAGCCAGAAACTTTCGCAAAAATTGTGGAGAAGGTTAAAGTTGCGTTGAAGGCATAATTTTGTAGGTGGTTGAGTTTTGTGGGCTGACACGTGGGTCGGCCCCTACATCAAGCTCTTCAAAAAAATATGTAGTGGCGGATCCACGTGTCCGCCCGCAAGCCGCAATACATCCTCATGAAAATTTTCAACGCCCTAATCAAAAAAATAAAGAAGGAAAAATCGAAGACATTGTCCTCGTCAAAGACGGTTTTTCTTTTTCTTCTTTTCTCTTCAGCGGGATCTGGTTTTTGTATCACAAAATGTGGCAAGAATTTTTTGCTCTGATGGTGGCTGGTGTGATGCTCTGTTTCTTCGGCGATTTTATTCCTGATTTCGACAAAATTTTTTTACAACTCGCTTTCATTTTTATCGTTGCGCTTAACTCAAACGATTGGCTTTGCGAGCATCTCAAGAAAAAAAATTATGAATTTGTTGGGCTAGTTTTTGGCGATGATTACGCCAGTGCAAAAATGCGTTTCGTAAAAAATTTAAAAGCTGATTACGAAATCGATCCGTCAGATTTTGACGATTCAATTTTGCGCCCCATCTCATGAAAACCATCATCATCGATTATGGTTCTGGCAATATTGAGTCGGTCGCCAATGCCCTGCTTTCTGCTGGTGGCGATGAAGTTCTGGTCTCCAATAAATTTTCTGACATCAAATCTGCGACGCATTTGATCCTTCCGGGAGTCGGCGCTTTCGGTGATTGTATGGAAGGCTTGAAAGAGATCGAAGGGCTTTTATCGGAACTGCGCAAACAAGTTTTAACGGAAAAAAAACCGCTGCTTGGAATTTGTGTCGGCATGCAAGTCCTCGCTTCTTTTGGATATGAAAATGGGGAGCATCAAGGGCTTGGATTTATTAACGGCCACGTAGAAAAAATTTCCGGTGAGAATCTGAAGATTCCGCACATGGGCTGGAATAACATTGCCGTTAAACCTAATAAACACGCGGTTTTAGCTGATATCAAAGACGGCGAACATTTTTATTTCGCCAACTCTTTTCACTTCATTTGTCAAAACGAAAATAATGTTTTGGCGCAAGTAGAATATAGCGAAAAACTCACTGCGATTGTGGCGAAAGAAAATATTTTTGGCGTGCAATTTCATCCGGAAAAAAGTGGTGAAGCGGGGTTGAAATTGTTAAAAAATTTTTTGAATTGGCGGCCGTGAGAATATTCGATGTCATGCTGAGCCTGTCGAAGCATGATTCAAGGTACCGAAGCCCGAATCATGCTTCGACAAGCTCAGCATGACATTTGTGTAAATCTATAAATGCAAAAAATCTCCCACTTCACCTCTCGCGCCCTCTTCCACCCAACCTCCGGCTATTACCGCACCCGCAATCCTCTTGACGATTTTGTCACTGCTCCGGAAATTTCTCAGGTGTTTGGCGAGTTAATCGCAGCTTATCTTTTGCAAATTTCTTCAACAAAAAAATCGAAAGATTTGCACCCCCTTGTTGCGCAACTTGAGGCTATGCCGCAAACGCGCAACCTCCCCCTAAATAGGGGGAAAATTTCCCTCGTCGAAATGGGCGCAGGAAAAGGAACTTTGCTGCGCGATATTTTGGTTTCGGTAAAAAAATTGGCGGAGAAAAAAAATCTGCAAGCGGCTGATTTTCTTGAGCACACAATGTTTCACATTATTGAAATCAACGAAGTTCTAAAAAAAATTCAGCAAGAAAATCTCAAAAATTTTTCGGTAACTTGGCATGAAAATTTTTCAGATTTTTTGCGTGAAGCTGATGAAATTTTTTTCATCTCCAACGAACTCTTCGACTGCTTCCCCATCGACCAATTTGTAAAAACCGACATCGGTTGGTGCGAGCGGCTGATTGGCTCCGGCAAGTTCATCACAAAAAATTTCGATCCAGAAATTCACCAATTTGTCCAAAATCTTGTGCAAGTTGACGCCCCCTTCGGCGCTGTTTTTGAACACAGTTTTGCCGCAAAAAGTTTCATGGCGCAACTCTGCGAAGCCTTGAAAACACGCGGCGGAATCGCGATTAATTTTGATTACGGTTACGTCAAAACCGAATTCGCCAACACGCTGCAAGCGGTAAAAAATCATCAAAAAGTCGAGGTGTTGAAAAATGTCGGAGAGGCTGACATCACTGCCCATGTTGATTTCTCCGCCCTCGAAAAAATCGCCAAAAATTTCGAATTAAATTCTTCGCTCATCACCCAGCGCGAATTTTTAATTTCGCTTGGAATTGAAGAGCGGAGAAAAATTTTGCCGCCGTCGGAGAACTCTGCAATTGACCGTTTAATCTCCCTCGATCAAATGGGCGAGCTGTTCAAAACACATATTATTTGGAAAAATTCATGAAAGAAATTCAAGAAACGGAATCATTGGTTGCCGGTTGCCGGTTGCCGGTTAGTAGTTGCGCTGGCATTCGTCACGACTTCCAAGCCGAAGAAATTTTGCAGCTTTTCGCTTTACCTTTTTCCGATCTCATTTTCAAAGCCGCCGAAATTCATCGCGCCAATCACAATCCCAATGCCGTGCAAATCAGCACGCTTCTAAGCATCAAGACGGGTTCTTGTCCGGAGAATTGCAAATATTGTCCGCAATCAGCGCACCACAACACCGGCCTCGAAAAAGAATCTTTGCTGGAAATTTCAAAAATTTTGGATGCGGCGCATGAGGCCAAGAAAGCAGGCGCCTCAAGGTTTTGCATGGGTGCGGCTTGGAGAAATTTAAATGAGCGTGATGTTGAAAAAGTTTGTGAAATCGTCGATGCGGTGAAAAAATGCGGACTCGAAACTTGCATGACTCTCGGAATGCTAACCGACTCCCAAAGCAAGCGCCTCAAGGATGCGGGGCTCGATTATTACAATCACAACATCGATTCCTCGCCGGAATTTTATTCCGAAATTATTTCCACCAGAAATTTTGAAGATCGTTTGAACACGCTAAAAAATGTTCGAGAAGCTGGGCTGAATGTGTGCTCGGGAGGAATCGTCGGAATGGGCGAAGTGCGAGAAGATCGCGCTAAAATGTTGATCGTGCTCGCCAATTTGCCGAAACATCCGCAGTCAGTTCCAATCAACATGCTGGTCAAAGTCAAAGGCACGCCGCTCGAAAATGTTGAGCCGCTCGATCAATTCGAATTCATCCGCACGATCGCAGTGGCGCGAATCATGATGCCGCAGTCTGTTGTGCGTTTGTCAGCTGGTCGTGAAAATATGAGCGAACAAACTCAAGCCTTGTGTTTCCTAGCTGGAGCCAATTCCATTTTTTACGGAGAGAAATTACTGACCACGGGCAATCCAGAGATGGAGCGTGATCGTAAGCTTTTTGAGAAGCTGGGGATTGTGGGAATGTAGGGGCGACCCTTGTGGTCGCTCGCGGGTTGGCACAAGGCCAGCCCCTACAAATCATTAACTTAAAAACGGAGAAAAAATGTCAAACTACGAATCAAAACTAACTGCCCTCGCAATCACCCTTCCAACCCCAGCTGCACCTGTCGCCAACTATGTCGGCTTCGTAAAATCCGGCAATGTCGTTTTCATTTCCGGCCAGCTCCCACTTGAATCAGGCAAGCTTCAATTCGTCGGAAAAGTCGGATCAGAAATTTCTGCCGATGACGCCAAAAAAGCCGCCCGCCTTTGCGCCATCAACATCCTCGCCCAACTCAAAGTTGCCTGCGACGGAAATTTGGATCGCGTGACTCGCTGCATCAAACTCGGAATTTTCGTGAATGGCGACGCCAATTTTAAAGACCATCCCGCAGTTGCGAATGGCGCTTCGGATTTAATCGCTGAAGTTTTTGGCGACGCGGGGAAGCATGCGCGAGCAGCGGTTGGATCAGGCTCGCTTCCGTTTGGCGTTGCGGTGGAAGTTGATGCGATTTTTGAGATTAAATAATTTTTTAACCAACTCAAACCCCTCAAAAACATGACTACTCACATCTCTACAAAAAAACCATCAACCCCAAAAAATGCCGACTTTGCGATCTACATAGATTTCAAAAAAGATGTTGGAAACCCGCAAAGAATTTTTCAGGCCAGCGCTGCGCTGATTGCCGCATTTGAAAAGTTAGATAAGGTTTTATGTAACACTGTAGATTCAAAAATTACTCCGCTGATGATGTTGGAGGAAATTGAAACGGGGTCGCTAAAAATATGGTTAAAAAATAAATTAGAATCGGTCGATGACAATGCTTTGAAAGAGCTGAATTGGAAAACGGTGGTTGGGAAATATTTGGTAAAAGCCAAGTATGTGATGATCGATTTTTTGAACAAGGACATCAAACAAGGCGATACAGACAGCCTTTTAAGCCTATCTAGGCAATTACAAAAAATTGCCGAAGAAACAAATGTCAGACATCTTCCCGATTACAAAATGCCAGATATTCGCGAGCTTGTTGAAAGTATGCAGGATATTTCTGTTGCCAAAAATTATCTCGATAAACAAGACAAGTTGCAATATCTGCAAGACTCCGAAGAGCCGTTGCAGTTTGATCTAACAATCGAGTGGACGCCGGAAAAATTTGAAGAATTTTTAACGAAAGAAAAAATAGAATATCCAGAAGTGCCGATGAATTTGGTGATCAAAAAGCCCGATTATCTAGGAGTTTCGATGTGGGAATTGCGTCACGGTAAAACTAAGATTTTAGCTAAAATTGAGGATGAGAAATGGTTGCTTCGTTTTCAGCAGCGCAAGATAGATGTAAGGCCAGGAGATGCTCTGAGATGCAGGGTAAAACAAGAATTATACTACGGTTTTGACAATGAGTTAATAGCTCAAAAGCATGTGATTACCAAAGTCGAAGACGTTTTGGAAAACCAATACAAACAAGGAGATTTATTCGGTGATGAAGAATAATTCTCTCCAACCATTCCACCTCGCAGTTCCCGTCAATGACCTAAAATCCGTCCGCCAATTCTACGACGAATTCCTCGGGCTCGAGGAGGGTCGTTCAAACGAGCAGTGGATCGATCGGAATTTTTTTGGGCATCAGTTTAGGAAATACAGAAATCAAAAGGCGTAAACCACTCCCGTCGAAATATTCAAAATGTCAAAACGTGAATTTTGGTAGCGGACATTTTGGATATTCACCTCATTCACCAATAAAAATCTTTCCGAAATTCTGACTAAAAATCCTGTGCCGTAAACAGGAGAGGTTTGGTAGTGATGTTCGTTTCTGATGATGCCGAATCCGGTTGTGATGTAGGGCGTGTATTTGCCGAGTTCCAATCCGATATCCACTCTCTGTCCAACGCGGTAGCTGAAATCGGTGTCCTTCACTTTGACGCCAATATTGTCGTAAAAGCTCGCGGTGGAAATGTTGATGCTGTCATTGTCGAATAATTCTCGTGAATAAGCCAAATCCGGCGGAATGAATTGCAGGCCGTAAGAGCTGGAATCTTGAGAGTTTCCGTTGACACCGATTTGAACTGAGAGCGATTGATTGCAGGCTTTGGCCGAAAATGAAATCGAGATTACCGCCAAGAAGCATGAGAGGATTAGAGTTTTATTCATGGTTTAGTTTTGTAAATTTTTTGAACAGATTTTAAAAATCTTAAGGTTCATTTAATGTTGAAAATTCTTTTTGAACAAGAGCCTTTGGCTCACTTTACTAAAAAACTTATCTTAAAAAATTATGAAAAATCTCGTTAAAATATCGCTCGTTTCAGTTCTTGGATTAGTAGCATTGAGCTCAGCCTCTTATGCCGCGCATCACGAAAAAAAGAATCATGAAAAATCTGGTCATGAAAAAATGGAACATTCTAAAAAAATGGAAGATTCCGAAAAATCTACAAACGTAAAAAAATAATTTTTTACAAAGCCGATCTCAGAAATTTTTTTGGGATCGGTTTTTTATTGTCCTAAAATTTTTATGAGAATCCTCCTTGTCGAAGACGATCACATGCTCGGCGCCGCAGTAAAAAGTGCGCTCGAAAATGAAAATAATGTTGTTGATTTGGTGCATGATTGCGAGTCTGCGGAGGCTGCGATTTCGACGGCGCGATTCGAAATAATTTTGCTCGACATTAATCTGCCCGACAAGTCGGGATTAGAACTTCTGAAATCGCTACGGCGTGAAAAAAATAATATTCCGATTTTGATTTTAACCGCGCGGGACGCGGCTTTGCAAAAGATCGAAGGTTTGGATTTGGGGGCCGATGATTACCTCTCCAAGCCATTTATTGTCGAAGAACTTTTGGCGAGAATTAGGTCTTTGGTGAGAAGAAGTAAGGGCATTTCAACCGCCACAATCACGCATAAAAATTTGGAATTAGATCCGATAAATTTCACCGTAAAAAAAGATCAAAACCAAATTCCAATCACGCCGAAAGAATTTAATATTTTGAAAGCATTGCTCGAAAATATCGACAAGGTGACGTCAAAATCTTACCTCGAAGAAATGCTCTACAGTTGGGAAGACGGCGCTGAGAGCAACACGATCGAGGTTTACATCCATCATCTGCGAAAAAAATTGGGGCAGGATTTGATTAGAACTGTGCGCGGGATTGGTTACATTGTTAAAAAATAAATGCACAAAACCTCAATCAAAAAAGACCTAATCGTCACGCTCTCCGCCTTAATCGCAGTCGCCTTAATCGCGATGCGGATGGTGAGTTTTATTTACACTGAGCACCACGCCCACGAAGCCTTCGACGCCAATCTAGTGCGTTCAGCAAAATTAATTTTCGGCCTGATAAAACACGAAGTTTCCGACGAAAAAGATTTAAATTTTTTAACTGCAATCAGCCCCGCGCTACAGCAAAGAATTTTCCATCGTTACGAATACAAACTTCACGCGCAGGCGTGGAAAGGCGGCGAGTTAATTTACAATTCTGATAATTTTTTTAAATCTCCAGAGCCAGACCACGAAGGCTTTGGCGATATCTCTGTGAGTGAAAATAATTGGCGCAGTTTTTCGTTTTACGATTCGCAATCCGACATCAGAATTTTAGTCGCAGAAAAAGATCTCGTTCGAAATGATTTAATTTTTGAAATTTTTCTCTCCCTCCTCATCCCTCTGCTGCTCTCGCTTCCGCCGCTATTTTTAATCATCGCCGTCACCGTAAATAAAAAATTAAATCCGCTAAAAAATCTTGCGACGAAGATCGAAAAAATGTCGCTGCAAACAATTCAGCAATTGCAAGATCACGATTTGCCCGAAGAACTTGCGCCACTGGTTAAGTCTTTCAACTCGCTGATGGCGCGTCTTTCCGAGCTAATCGACGCCGAAAGAAATTTCACCAATTACGCTGCTCACGAATTAAAAACACCGCTCGCCGCGATCAGCGTGCAAGCACATCTTTTGGTCAAAAATAAAAACCAAGAATTGGAAAAAAAATATTCGCAAGATTTGTTCGAAGGCATCAATCGTGCCACGCATTTAATCAATCAACTTCTTACTCTCTCAAGGCTTGAGATCGATAATAGTGAGATTGAAAAAGAGGTGATCAGCTTGGAAGAATTAAGCAAATCCCTTGTCAAAAATTTCACGCCAAAAGCTGAGAACAAAAATCTGGAAATCGAATTTATTTGCGAAGTTGCTGCTGAAAAAAATTTCATCAAAGCCAACAAAACTTACATCGAGATCATGATTGGCAACCTGCTGGACAACGCGATTAAATACAGCCCGCGTCACAAAAAAATTTCCGTCCTAATTTCTGAAAAAAATAATTTTTTAAATTTCAAAATTTCTAATCACGGCGAAAAAATTCTGCCCGAAGAAATCGAAAAAATTTTCAATAATTTTTACCGCGTTAGTCGAGCCAATGCGGAAGACGATCCGATCGGCTGCGGGCTTGGCCTC
>CAINKA010000044.1 GCA_903849835.1 uncultured Alphaproteobacteria bacterium | reverse complement strand
GTGCCTCGAATCATGCTTCGACAGGCTCAGCATGACATTGTATCACTTCCAATATTTAAATCATGCACACCTCCCTACGCACATTTCTCGAAGAATTAAAATCGAAAAACTTACTCAAAATAATCACCACCGAAGTTTCCGATCAATTCGAAATCACCGAAATCCAACGTCGCACTATTCTCGCCAAAGGGCCGGCATTGCTGTTTGAAAACGTGGTCGACAAATCTGGGAAAAAATTTTCGGCGCCAGTTTTAGTCAATCTTTTCGGCACGAAAGAGCGCGTCGCTTTGGCGTTAAATCGCAAAGCGTCGGAGCTAAAAAATCTTGGCCACGAGCTGGCGTCACTGCGATTTACTTCTCCACCCTCAGGAATGGCAGATGTCGTGAAAGGCCTGAAATCAAGGGTTTGCGGCATGATCAACACTCGCGCCCATCTCGTAAATAATGCGCCATGCCAAGAAATTGTGTTGAGCGGAAATGAGATCGATCTGCGCCAGCTGCCGATCCAGACCAATTGGCCGGAGGATGTCGCGCCGCTGATAACTTGGGGAATCGTTGTCACTAAAGGGCCAGCCAAAGGGATGGCCAAGGGGATGGCCAAGGGGACAGAGGACGAAGATGTTGATGATTATAATCTCGGAGTTTACCGCTTGCAACTCATCGACAGAGATCACGCGATCATGCGCTGGCTGCCTCACCGCGGCGGTGCGCAACATTTCGCTCGCTGGAAAAAAAGTAAAAATGGCGAGCCGTTTCCCGTCGCAATCATCATCGGCGCTGACCCTGCAACCATGCTCGCCGCAGCAACGCCGCTGCCTGACAATGTTTCGGAATATGATTACGCAGGATTAATTCGCGGCAAATCGATTGATTTTGTAAATTGCCTGACCGTGCCACTCATGGTTCCAAGTCAGTCAGAAATAATTATCGAGGGTTACATCGGCGCGGAAACCGCTGAGGAAGGGCCTTACGGCGATCACACGGGTTACTACAATTCCGTCGAAAAATTTCCGGTGATGAAAATCAGCGCGATTACGATGCGCAAAAATCCGATTTACGTTTCGACTTTCATGGGTCGTCCGCCCGATGAGCCGTCTGTGATCAGCGAGGCTTTCAACGATATTTTTATTCCACTTTTGCAGCAGCAATTTCCGGAAATTGTCGATTTTTATTTACCTCCGGAAGCTTGCTCTTACCGCTTCGCCATCGTCTCGATCAAAAAATTATACGCTGGACATGCCAAGAGAATCATGATGGGAATCTGGTCTTATTTGCGGCAATTTTTATACACGAAATACATCGTCATCGTCGACGAAGACATTGATGTGCGCAGTTGGCCCGACGTGATTTGGGCGATCTCAACAAGGTCTGATCCAGTGCGCGACACAGTTCTAATCGACAACTCTCCCGTCGATTATCTGGACTTCGCCTCACCAATTTCAAACCTCGGCGGCAAAATGGGAATCGACGCCACCAATAAAATTTTTCCAGAAACGAATAGAAAATGGGGAAAGAAAATAGTCGCGGATGCTGATGTGGAGCGGCTGGTTAGCGGGAAGTGGGGGAGTTACGGGATTTGAAAATCTACGCCCATTCAAGCTGAAGAAACCGAATTTACAGTTCGTCATTGCGAGCAAAGCGAAGCAATCCAGAGGGTCGTAATGCATGGATTGCTTCGCTGCGCTCGCAATGACGATTTCAAGATCCTAGCGCTGGATGGGGTTTGTGACCCCGTCCTTCATGTTCAGTTCAAACTTTAGCATTACATGAACGTTTGGACGGGGTTACAAACCCCATCCAGCGACGGGAATTTATTTAAGATTTTCGTCAGCTCTCTTTTTCACCAAAATCGGTGCGTAAATAAGTGCGAATATTGCGAAGGCTAAAATCCAAAATGTGGCGGCGATTGTGAGGAGAGTTTGGAAATAATCGTCGGGCAAAATTGCTACTAAAAATACGCGAATAATTGCGGCGAAGGTGACGAGAAAAAATGCTGCGACCATCGGAAATCCAACTTCCAATTTTCTGCCAGTGTGGCCCAAAGAAACTCGCGCCATCATGCCCAGAATCAAGGTGCTGACTGCTCCTGTGGTGATTGCGTGATTTGCGGGAGAGCGAAATTGGTCGAGGTCGAAAAGTAAAATTGCGGCTTTGAAAGTGAGGCCGCAAATGAGCCAAAAATATCCGAGATGCAGGACCCAGAGAAGTGGATTTTTCCAAATTTTTTTACGCTGCCAAAGAGCAAATCTAGCGCCATTTGTGAGTGCGGCGATTGCGAGAATTCCGCCAATCAGCAAGCGATTTTCGGCGAGCAATTCAAAAATTATTAGCAGCGCGATTGAGGCGAGCGAAGAAATTTCGAGCAGCTTCACGCGCTTGATCGGTTCAATCATTAGCGCTCTTTCGGTAAAAAATGGAATCACTCTGCCGCCAATGATGGCAAGGGTTAGCATCGTTACGTCGAGCGCGATTAGCATGAAATTTTTTTCGGATTCAAAAAAATTAATCACCGAAAAATGCGCCGCTAAATTTAGGGCCGCGAACAAAAATAAAATTGAGAGGAAGAGAAAATTTTTTTTGTTTTTGCTGCTGATTAATGCTGGCGCGATTCCGGCTGCAGCTACGACAGCAAAGGAGCTGTCGACAAAAATTACCAACCAATGCGGTAAATTTTCTGAGTAAAAAACTGCGAATCTTCCGGCGATCCACCAAGCAACAATCGCCAGTAAAATGAAATTTTTCGGCGTGTCTTTGTTGGTCCAATTTTTTACCGCCGTGAATAAAAATCCGACGATTACGGGCAAAATAAATCCAAAAATCATTTCGTGCTGGTGCCAAGAAATTGGGTCGAAGTAGGAAGGCAAGAAGTCTGTTTGACCGCTGAGGAGTAGGATGAAATAGGTGAGAGAAAATATTGAGTAGATTGCAGCAAGGAGAAAAAATGGGCGGAAACCGAGGGAGAGGAATGGGGAAAGTAAGGAAGTTTTTTTCATAAATTTTGATTTGTTTTTCTTCGCAGTAAGGCTTTGAAGCAGGACACAAGTCTTGCGCTGGACGGAGTTTGTAACCCCGTCCACATGTTCACGTAATTCTAAAGTTTGAACTGAACGGTTAGGACGGGATTACAAACCCCGTCCTGCTGTGGTCTTTGCGAGCACAGTGAGGCAATCTAGAATGAGGCCAAAAATCAAATTGTGCCCGTACGGGCACAATTCAAAAAATGACCTCTAAGCCCAATGATTTCAACATTCTAGCCCTAGCAGAATTTTCTCAGAAAATTACCAAAACTCACCGCCTTTTCTGAAAAACATCCACCTCCAATTTCACCAATAATTTTCCGCCCCCACTCATTTCAATTTCCTGCTCAACCCCACTCTTCGAAGGAAAATTGTCGGACAGAAATTTTAGGATTTTTTGCGGCACAAAAAGTTCGACAACATTTTCACGATTACTGACTGAGATTTTTTCTTGCTCAAAAATTTCAACAGAGAATCCAATTTTACCATTCGGCAGCGACAGCTCTTCCACCAGCTTCTGGCCTGATTGCAGCAGCTCCAACTCTGTTTTACTAATTCGAAAACGGAGCGAATTATTTTTACTTAATTGCAGATTCACAGCAATTCCTCCCACTCTTTTTGCGTGTTAATATTGGCGAAAAATTTTGAATTTTTTTCGGATAAAGAAATTTGCTGCGAATTTAATTCGGCTAGAAATTGGTGAATTGCGACGGGTTTTTTTTCGGCGAGAATTTTTTTTGCCAAAGCTAAAACTTGATCAGAAATTTTTAAAAAAAGTGGCAGCGGATTTTTTTCAAAAAAAATCGCGTCGAAATTATTTTTATTTTCGAATAATTTTTGGATTAGTGCAGGCGTGAGAAGCGGTGTGTCCACTGGCACGAAGATGATTTCCGAATTCCTTTCTTTTAAAATCACCGAAATAATTCCACCAATCGGCCCAAGATTTTTTACTAAATCTTCAACGTTTTCGTAACCGTCAATTTCACCGCTAACGATCACTTTTTTTATTCCGGAATTTTCGAGCAACTTCACCGCATGATCCACCAAGCGCAAATTTTTGTAACGCATCAGAGCCTTATTCTGCCCCATTCGCGAGGATTTTCCTCCCGCTAAAACAACGCCCAAATTTATTTGTGGCCGCATAATTTGTGCCCCTCAATCCATTCGCTATTTCCGTCAACGTAGAACTCTTTTTTCCAGATCGGCGCTTTGTGTTTTAATTCTTCGATTAGGAATTGGCAGGCGGCAAATGCTTCTTTGCGGTGCTTAGAGCTGACAGCGATGGCGACACTTACGCCACCGATTTCCAAATGGCCTTTGTAGTGGATCACTGCGATGTTTAAGCGTCCGAAACGGGTGCGCGTTTCTTGGCACAATTTTTCAAAAACTTTCAGCGCGAGAGGCTGGTAAATGTCGTAGCTCACGCTCAGAACTTCTCGTCCCAAATTATTATTCCGCACCGCTCCGATGAAGCTGGTAATGGCTCCGCAGCTTGGATCAAAAACGAAATCGAAAATATTTGTGACGTCGATTGTTTTTTCCGTGATCTCGAAATGAGTTTTTTCCTTCGTCATTTTAGCCTCCACAAACAGGTGGCAGAACCACCAAATTAATATTTTCGCGCAATTCAAAATCGTCGAAAAGAATTTCTTCGTCAGTTGCCAAGACGCAATTTTGTGGTAATTGGGCCAGTCTTTCGTCGCCGGAAAGTTTCTTTAGCAGCAGCTCTTTGACTTGGCAAACAGTGCTTCCGCGACTGGTGGTGATTTTTATTTCTTCCTCATTGGAGCAGTTTTGAAGGAAGCCAAAAAGTTTTATTTTGATGGTAATTTGGTTGGTCATTTTTTTGTTAAAATTAATTTCTTCTTTGCCTCTCCTTAGCGCAGGACGGGGTTTGTAACCCCGTCCTAACGTTCATGTAACTCTTAAAGTTTTAACTGAACATGTGGACGGGGTTACAAACCCCGTCCAGCGCAGGGTCCAGCGTAAGTGGCAAAACCTCCACCACCTCCCCAGATTTTTTTTCCCCGCCACTGGGGATGCCGTCACAAATCACGAAAGAATTAGTCTGAAGCAGTGGCTTGATTTTGAACGACTCTTGTCCCGATAAAATTTTCACCAGCAATTTTCCGTCACTCAAAAAACTGTGAGCTTTTAGAAAATGGCGCAGACCTGATTTAATATTTAATGGCTCTTGCAGCGTTGCGGTGACTGTGTTTAGCGGATTCAATCCCAAGCAATTCGCGATGAATGGTCGCACAAAAAAATGGAGGCCGACCATTGTTGAAATTGGATTTCCGGGAAGTCCGAAAAAGTAGATTCCCCCACTTTTTGAAATTTTTTTCTCGGCCGCAAAAAGAATCGGCTTGCCCGGCTTGATCGCGACTTTGTGAAAAATAATTTTCATTTTTCTTTCGAGCAGCGCTTCTTTGATGAAATCTTTTTTTCCCGCCGAAACTGCGCCGGTTGAAATCACAATTTTGCAGCCCTCTTTTTCGATTTTATCCATCAATTTGTGGAAGTCGGATTTGCGGTCTTTGACGATTCCATAATATTTCACTTCGAATCCAAGCCTAGAGAGACAAGAGACCAAGTAGGGGCTGTTAGAATTGTAAATTTCGGCGCCGTTTAATTTTTTGCCGTAATTATCCGAAACTTCTTTGCCGGTTGCGACAATCGCGATCTTTGGAATTTTTTTGATTTTGATATTTTTTTGACCCGTCGCAGCGAGAGCCATTAAGTGCTCGGATGTGATTAAATCGCCGACAGAAATTATTTTTTCTCCCGATTTAAAATCTTCGCCAACATGACGGACATTTGATTTTGCAGTGATCGGCGCGGTGATTCGTAAAAATTTATTTTCAAAAATTTCAGCATTTTCGACAGGAATAACGCAGTCGAAATTTTTTGGCAAAACTGCGCCCGTCATAATTTCGCAAACAAAAATTCCAGAAGATTTTTTTGTTTTGAGGTCTCCCGCTTCAATCACGCTGCGGATTGGGAGTAGGATTGGATTTTCGGCGCTGGCGAATTTTGTCTGCTCAATTCGAATCGCGAATCCGTCCATTGCGGAGTTGGTAAAGGATGGGACGTTGATTTTGCTTTTGACATTTTCCGCCGAAATTTTTCCGACGGAATTGAGGATGGAGATTTTCTCGTTGGAGAATTTTTTGGCGGAGAGTTTTAGGAGTTGTAGGGATTGGGGGTAGTTGATCATTTTTTTTTAAATTTTCATTTTTCTTGCCTCGAAGCAGGACTTAAGGCAGGACGGGGTTTGTAACCCCGTCCTCACGTTCAGTTCTCGCTTCAAAATTACATGAACATGTGGACGGGGTTACAAACCCCGTCCAGCGCTAGCACAGCGCCTGGAATCATGCTTCGACAAGCTCAATGTTTCTTCCCCGCAATCGTCGCCACCAAATGCGGCAGCAATGGCAGCAAACAATCGCAAGATTCCTGCACCGCTTTCGGATTTCCCGGCAAAGATAAAATCAACACATCATCCACCACGCCAGCAACTGAGCGGCTTGACCACGAGTGTGGCGTAAATTTTGCGCCGTTGATTCGCAGCAATTCTCCGATTCCGGGTAAAATTTTCTGGCAGATTTTTTGTAAAACTTCCGGCGTGACGTCGCGTTTTGAAATGCCGGTGCCGCCTGTGGTGACAATCAATTGCGGCTTTTCTTCCGCGCTTAATAATTTTTTTACGGAGTTAAAAATTAATTCTTCTTCGTCTTTTACGACCTCGTAAGAAATTATTTTTGCGCCAGATTTTGTGAAAATTTCTTGCAGTAATTTTCCTGACTGATCTTCGTAAATGCCTTCAGCGGCACGGTCAGAAGCAGTTACGACGGCAACTCTAATTTCACCGAGCAACTTATTTTCTCCGACAAAATCTTTTTTAATCCAATCAGGAATTTCGCAGGTGGGATTTGTCCACACGCCCTTTTTCCCACCTTTTTTAAACAGCAATCTGATGTCGTAAATTTCGGGTGCGGGATCAACCATTTTACTCAAGTCGTAAATCGTGAGAAGTGCTGAATTCACTGCGGCGACAGCCTCCATTTCAACTCCAGTTTTTGCCAAAGTTGAGACCAAAGCGTAGATCAAAACCGACTGAGTTTTTTCCTCCAATTCCACTGCAACTTTGATGTGATCGATGTTGATTGGATGGCAAAGTAAAATCATGTCGCTGGCTTTTTTGGCGCCGTTAATTCCGGCAATTTCAGCTAAAATTAACGCGTCGCCTTTTTTTAATTTTCGCGTTTTTATTAATTCGAAAGCCTCGGCGTTAACCCTGATGCGACCTTGTGCAATGGCACTGCGCTGACTTGGGATTTTTGAACTGATGTCCGACATGGAAAAATTTGTGACCTTCATTTTAACCTCCTAATGCTGATAAATTTGACGTAAGCCCAGACTCGCCGGCGCTTAAAAAATGTGACGCTGTTTTGAGATGCAGCAGTTCAATAATTTTTTCCTGCAGCTCTTTTTTCTGATTCGAATTTTGTAAAAATGGTCGCAGAGAAAAACTTCCGGTGCCGAAAAGACAGAGGCGCAGATCACCGCTGGCAGTGACTCGTAACCGATTGCAGCTGTCGCAAAAACCTTTGGAGTAAGGCGCAATTATTCCGATTTTTCCGCGTGAATCTGGATGCTGATATTCTGTCGCCGGACCTGAATCAAATTCGCGCGGAGAAATTTTCCAGCCGAGAGCGCGCAATTTTTCGCTAATTATTTCCGAGCTCAAATGATGTTTTTTGAAGTAATCGTGATTGTCTCCCGTCTGCATCAGCTCAATGAAGCGCGACGTTAAAGGCTTGTCTTTGACGAAAGAAATGAAGCTGTCGAGTTCGTGATCATTTATTCCGCGCAACAAAACAGAATTAATTTTTACGCTGCGAAATCCAACGGCGAAGGCTTCGTCAATTCCTTCCAAAATTATTTTTAATTTGTCGTGGCCGGTAATTTCGGCGAAATTTTTTTGATCCAAACTGTCGATGCTGACATTGACCGAAGAGATGCCGGCATCGAAAAATTCGCGGGCGTTTTTTTTCAAAGAATAGCCGTTGGTGGTGAAGCTGAGCTTGTTGATGCCGTCAGTGTTGGCGAGGGTGCGGATGATGTCGGTAAAATCTTTTCTGACCGTTGGTTCGCCGCCAGTGAGACGGATTTTTGAAACTCCGATTGAAGCAAAACCAGCGACTAAATTTTTTATTTCTTCGACGGAAAGATGGCTGCAGGCGTCAGATTTTTGGTAGCCATTTGGCAGGCAATAGCTGCAACGAAAATTACAAACGTTAGTGACGGAAAGGCGAAGATAGGAGAAGCTGCGCCCGAAATTATCGGTGAGCTTGGTGGTTGGTAATGGCATTTAATTCCTTTCTAAATTGAGAGAGGTCGCGGCGTTTCCGCATGCGGCCTTGGTAGTTACTCGAAAGTAACTACGGCTCGAAGCTCGTATTTGATTGCTCAAACTTAGAGGCTGGGAGCTCGGAAAAATTTTGTTGTGTTAAACCTTCTTTGAAAAAGGAGGTGGCCTCGCGAAAGCGAGGTCGGAGGATTTTCTCGTCGCGAATTCAGAGTTTTTAAAAAACATTTCTCCTATCTCGCGCAAATCACCCTTCCGCCGCTGAAGCCTTGCGCTGGACGGGGTTTGTAACCCCGTCCACATGTTCAGTTCAAACTTTAGGATTACATGAACGTGAGGACGGGGTTACAAACCCCGTCCTGCTCTAATCCTGTAATTTTTTTAAGAACACCCCCCACATCCACCAGACCCGCAACCAGATTTTTTTTGTGCAGGTGGCGTTGAACATGAAGAGCTTTGCGAAGTCGCAGCAGGGTCAGCAGCGGCGAGGAAATCTACGCGGCGCTCTTCCCACTCTTTGTCCAATTCGTCATTGCTGACTTCTTTGCTGACAATTTTTTCTAAAAAAACTTTTCGTGGTTTTTTTGCCGAGAGAAATTCTAGCGCCGAAAAAATCGCGGCGTAATTGCTAGATTTTTTTTGAAGCCTCGCACCGATCACGGCAATGATGTCGATTGGTTCGCCGAGTAATTCTGCGGCTGATTGTGCGTCATTGACGGCTAAAAATTCCAAAAATAACGGCAGAAAATCTGGCAATTCTTTGGCGTCAATTTCGAAATCTTTTTCTTCATAAAGTGCCAGCAGATCAACCATGGCTTGGCCGCGATCGCGTGACTCGCCGTGAACATGTTCGAATAAATGCAGCGAAAGCGGGCGGCTTCTGTCGAATAATCCGACGTAATCTTCTTGCAAAAAAAGCAGCGAATTATTTTTCAAATAAGCGACGAGCTCGCCGATTTCAGCGATGCTTTTTTGATCGAGAAGTTTTTCTGCTTCGAGTTCGTGAGTTACATCATCAAGGATTTCCAGAGTTTCTTCGTTCGGATAATTCAGAAGAATGGAAAGGATTTTGTAAGTTTTAATCACTTGCCTCCGAATAAATTTTTGCCGCCTTTCTTGCCGAAGAGATCTGTTTCATCGCCGCCACTGCAACCATTACCGAAGCTGAAGCCGCATGAGGAGCGCATGTCGAAGGCATCGAAAGTATTCTCGGCATATTCTTTGTGTGAAGTTGGAACGACAAAACGATCTTCGTAATTGGCGATTGCCATGTAGCGATACATCTCTTCGACCTGCGCGATTGTAAGTCCGGCATTGTCGAGCACTTCGTGATTCACTACGCCGTCAACAGTTTTGCTGCGCATGAAAGCACGCATCGCCAACATTTTTTTCAACGCGTCGGTGACGGGTTTTTCTTCACCTGCAGTCAAAAGATTCGCCAAATATTTTACTGGGATTCGCAGCGATTCGACATCAGGAATAATGCCGTTCATCCCCATCGCGCCAGCTTCCGCAGCGCTTTGGATTGGGCTGAGTGGCGGGATGTACCACACCATCGGCAGCGTGCGATATTCGGGGTGAAGCGGGAAAGCGATTTTCCAATCAATCGCCATTTTGTAGATCGGAGATTTTTTTGCAGCCTCTAGCCAGCTGTCGGAAATTCCTTCAGCTTTCGCGGCTTTGATCACGTCCTTGTCGAAAGGATCTAAAAAAATATCGAGTTGTGATTGGTAGAGATCAGTTTCTTTTTCCATTGAGGCCGCTTGCTCGATGCGGTCAGCATCGTAAAGCAGCACGCCCAAATAACGAATTCTGCCGACGCAAGTTTCAGAACAAACTGTTGGCTGGCCTGACTCGATACGCGGATAGCAGAAAGTGCATTTTTCCGATTTTCCGCTTTGCCAATTGAAGTAAATTTTTTTGTAAGGACAGGCGCTGACGCACATTCTCCAGCCGCGACATTTATCCTGATCGATCAAAACAATGCCGTCTTCTTCGCGTTTGTAGATTGCTCCTGAAGGGCATGCAGCAACGCAAGAAGGGTTCAAGCAATGTTCGCAAAGACGAGGTAAATACATCATGAAGCTGTGTTCGAACTGGCCGTAAATTTCTTTTTCGATCTCGGCAAAATTTTGATCTTTGCCGCGCTTCTCGAATTCTCCGCCCATAATTTCTTCCCAATTCGGGCCGGCATTTATTTTCTCCATTCTCTTGCCCGTGATCACTGAAACAGGTTCTGCAGTTGGCGGAGTTTTTGCTTCTTTGGAATTTTGCAAATGGCCGTAATTGAAAGTGAAAGGCTCGTAATAATCGTCGATCTCAGGCAAAACAGGATTGGCGAAAAGCTTGCTCAAGACGCTGGTTTTACTGCCGAGTTTTGGTTCGATTTTGCCATTTTCTTTTCTCTGCCAACCACCTTCCCACTTGCCTTGGTTTTCCCAATCTGACGGATAACCAACACCGGGTTTGGTTTCGACATTGTTGAACCAAGCATATTCTACGCCCTTACGCGAGGTCCAAACGTTTTTGCAAGTGACTGAGCAAGTGTGACATCCGATACATTTATCCAGATTCAACACCATGCCGATTTGTGCTCTTACTTTCATTTTTGCTCCTGAGTTATTTTGTGTTCTCGGTTTAGTTATTCTCTACTCACTCAATGTCATGCTGAGCCTGTCGAAGC
>CAINKA010000043.1 GCA_903849835.1 uncultured Alphaproteobacteria bacterium | reverse complement strand
TACAATCAAGGTGTCTGACATCAATGCAATACTAAACCGGTTACCATCATTTAATTGCGGAGTTATGAATATAGATATTCGCATTAAATCTAAGTTGGCTTTATCCTTGCCTGCATTGCTTTGCAGACGATTGAATCCATCCAAGCTTTGTTCTTTTATTTGCTAAATTTTAGCTTGGTAAATTTGCTGATTTTTATTTTTGCCAGCTTTCTGAAACGCTATTTTTCTAGCTCATCAATCAACAAAATTTGGCTGATTCGCAAAAATCATTTTCTCCTGGTTTTGCCGATGAAACTTCTGATTTTTTTCATCGCAGCATTTCCATTAACGATTTTATTTTTTGCAAATTGGCATCTCGCTTACGCTAGTTTCGAATTCGGCTTTGAGGCGTTTTTATTGGTTGCGCTGGTTGTTTCAAATTTTGCTTACGCCAATATTGCGACAAAATTAATTTCATCATTTTTCTTAAAACATCACGAAGAAGCTGAGGCTTTGCCATTTCTTGGAATCAAAAAATATCAGTTTTATTTGATCTCTTTTTGGTTTCTCATCGCCACGATTTATGTCGCATCTTTTGCCGCTGGATTAACAAATAACTTCTCCCTCCGATTCGCGTCTTATCTGCTTTCAAACACGATTTAAGCCATGACCCAAACGCAGTTTTTACTCTTTCTGATCTCGATAATTCCCTTCGCAAATTGTTTAATTATTCAAATTTGCTCCGACTCTCCGAAGCTGGTAAGCATCGTCAACAGAACTTTCCCGATTTTGTTTTTGGTAAACCTGATTGGAATTTATGGCGATGCAAAACATTACAACAGCTATCTGGTTTTGGTTGAGGCGACACGCGGCGTCTCGCTTGGCTTCGCGCTTGATCAAGTTGCGATCGGATTTTTATTTTTACTCGGATTTTTTTGGCTAATTTTTATTTTTTATTCGCAACGTTTTTTGCAATTAACCGAGGCTAAAAACGTAAATAATTTTAAAATTTTTTTCACGCTCATCGTCGGATTTGTTAATCTCATCATCATAAGCAAAAACCTGCTGAGCATATTATTTTTTTACAATTGCTTGGTGCTGATTTGCCATTTTTTTGCCCTTAAATTTTTGCATAAAAAAAGCACAAAATTTTCTCATATTTTTACTTCCATACTTTACCTCGAATCGATTTTTTTATTTTTAGCAATCGTCGCGACCTATAAGTTTACTGGCCAAATCGACTTCACGGATGGGGGTGTGATTTCCGAAAAACTTAATTTCGCGAAATATGCGATGCTGCTAATTTTATATCTCAGCGGGTTGTTTCTTTCGGTTTTATTGCCGTCTTATTTGCTGCATCGTAATGCCAATTTTGATCCACCGATAATTTATTCTTTGTTCTTTTTAGCCTACGGCTTGAGCAGCTTTTACATCTTCGTCAAATTGCTGGCTTTTATTTTTGGCTTCGAAAGCTTTGCGCTTGTTGTTTCCAAGATCGGTTTTGCTTTTTTTGAATGGATTTTTTTAGCAAATATCGCGACAGCTTCATTCTTTTTGATCAAAAGCGGCGGATTAAAGTCATCGTTTTTTTATCTTTTTTTCCAGCAATTTTTGTTCACTTTATTTCTTATCATCACCTTCGCAGCCTTCGACAAAAGCGCAGTTTCTCTGGCTCTAACCTCATTTTTACTTTCTTTCACTTTGGTTTTTTTAAGTCTTTCCAATTTTATTTTATACCTGAGCAAAGCTGAAGGTAAAGGGCTCGACGGGTTATTTTATGATTTAAGAATCACCTCAATTTTATTAATCTTTGGAATTGTGAGTCTAGCTGGAATCGCGCCATCACTGTCTGGAGTCACAACTTTTTTTCTGCTAAAAATTATTTTTAAGAAAAAATTATTCCTGACGGGAATTATTTTTATCGTGAATTTTGTATCACTAGCTTTCTTCGCTTGGAAAGCGATTTATCCGCTATTTTTCAAGCTCGAAGAGCCTCGCTCACAAACTGATCTCGATCTAGCAAAAAATATTGATTTTGATTCCAGCCTCATCCTAACTGGCTTGGTTGTAGGAATCGCGATGTTTTTATCGCTGATACTTTTCCCATTCGTGATTAATTTTTTTAGCCTATGAGCGTGATAAAATCGAAAGTTTTAAAAATTTGTAACGACGCTAAAAAAGCGAGTGCAGAACTTGCAGAGCTTGATAGCGCAAGGAAAGAGCAGCTCATGCTCGAAGTCGTAAGACTGCTAAAAAAGCACGCACAAAAAATTATTAAGGCGAATCAAAAAGACGTTAAACTTGCCAAAGAACATAATCTCGACGCAGCAAAAATCGATCGCCTAACTTTGGATGAAAGAAGAGTCAGCGGGTTTGTAAACGCTGTGAAAGACATCTCAAAACTCCCAGATCCAGTCGGAAAAATTCTCTACGACACCGTCAGAGAAAATGGTCTCCACATCAAAAGAATCAGCACCCCGATCGGTGTTCTTTTGGCCATTTTTGAATCACGTCCCAATGTTGCATCTGACATTGCGGCGCTGGCTTTAAAATCTGGAAATGCCGTAATTTTGCGCTGTGGGTCAGATTCGATTAATTCTTCAAAAGCCTTGACAGACGTTTATCGCGAAGCTTTAGAAAATTTTAATCTCGATAAAAATTCTGTGATTTTAGTTCCAGAAATTGATCGAGAATATGTCACCGAGCTTTTAAAAATGGACGCTCACATCGATGTCGTAATTCCTCGCGGCGGAAAATCTCTCATCAAAGCTGTGATGGAGCATACAAAAATTCCACTCTTCAAACATCTCGATGGCAATTGCCACACCTACATTCACGAGAAAGCTGACATTGAAAAAGCGCGTAAAATTTTACTCAATGCCAAGATGCGAAGAGTTGGAATTTGCGGCGCCACTGAGTCACTTTTAATCGACAAAAGAATTGCTAAAAAAATTCTACCTTTGATCGCCGATGATTTGTCGGAAGTGGATTGTGAAATGCGTGGCGACACTGAGTCAGTCAGCATCGATAGCCGCATCAAGACCGCTGAAGAAAAAGATTTTTACAGCGAATATCTCGACAAAATAATCTCGATAAAAATCGTTCGCGACATTGACGATGCGATTAAACAAATTGGAATTTATGGCTCTTCACACACTGAAAGCATTGTCACCGAAGATTCCGCCGCTGCACAAAAATTTTTAAAAAAAGTAAATTCCGCAATCGTAATGCATAACGCATCAACGCAATTTGCCGATGGAGGAGAATTTGGTCTTGGAGCAGAAGTTGGAATCGCAACCGGAAAGCTCCACGCCCGTGGCCCCGTTGGTTTGGAGCAATTGACGATTTACAAATACATCGTTGAGGCAGAGTGCGGACTCAGAGCCTGATAGCGCTCCTTTTGGAACAACACATTCATTAAAAATTTTAGAACAAAAAGATTCTTGAGATTTTTTTCTTCATTTTTAAGAACCACCATCCCTTCCAGCCACTACGTCATTTAGTGGAGATGGAATTTGCCTGAATTCACAGGCAAAATTTTTTTCAATAACTTTAAAATACTATGAAAAAGTTCCTCATAATTTCTGCTATTTTTTCCCTTACAGCTTCTGCGGCACTAGCTAAAACAGAAGGCTCTTCAGTTGGTGTGGCATTCCTCAAATCTCAAGTCACTCACCAAAATTCTTGGGCACCAAGCACAAATTACAGAGACGATTCTTTCGGCGGTGTTTCTTTGAACTACAAACATGCAATTCAAGTTGCGAATGGCTTCTATCTCGCACCAGGAGTTTCTTACGATCGTATCGGTACTAAAACCGACACCACTTCAAGCTTGGCTTCTGACAAGATTGGATTGAATAACAGATTCAGCGTCAGAGCTGACATTGGTTACGATCTTAAAAACGATGTCGCCGCTTATGCTGTAATTGGTTACTCAGCTCTTGGATATGAAACTTACAACTATTCCGGCGGTTATTCTGAAAAGAAAAACGCCTACAATTACGCTCCATTAGTTGGCGCGGGATTAAAAACTTCCGTGGCAAAAGATCTTGACCTAACCGTCGAATATACTCGCCAACATGCCAACCTAGACACTTCAAACCCTTACCAAAAAGTAAAAACACAATTACAAACTTACGCAGTTGGTTTAGCTTACAATTTCTAAGCTAAAGCCTGATTGAAAATCAGGGGGCTGGCTCTTAAAAAAGAGTCAGCCCTTTTTTATTTCCGTAAATTTTTTCTAAAAAATGCAAAAAAATCTGATCGAAAATCTTAGTAAAATAATCAGCAAACTCCCCGGAATGGGGCCGCGAATTGCGAAGAGAATCGTGCTGCATCTGGCGGGAAATAAAGAAAAAATTTTGCTGCCATTGATTGAAAATTTACGCCTGCTTAACGAAAAAATTCACAATTGTGAAATCTGCGGCAACCTTGATGAGGGAAGGGTTTGCGCCATTTGTTTGAATCAAAAACGGGATGAAAGTTTAATCTGTGTCGTCGAAGAAGTTGCGGATTTGTGGGCGGTTGAGCGGGCAGAGAATTACCGCGGAAAATATCACGTGCTCGGCGGAAATCTTTCCGCGATCTCCGGCAAAACCATCGAAGATTTAAATCTAAATTCGCTTTATTCGCGCTTGAGAAAAGGTGAGGTGAAAGAAGTGATCATCGCCACCAGCGCTACGATTGACGGCCAAACCACCGCACATTTTATTGCCGAAAATCTAAAAGATTTTGATGTGAGGGTGACGCGTCTGGCCTACGGAATTCCGGTTGGAAGTGAGTTGGATTATTTGGATGAGGGGACGATTGCGATTGCGTTTAAGACGCGGAGTGAGTTTTAAGACCCTCTTTGAAAAAGAGGGTGGATCAATCGCGCCAGCGATTGAGACGGGTGATTTGCGGGAGACGGGGGAAGTGTTTTTGAAAAGCTCCTAACTCGCGACGAGAAAATCCTCCGACCTCGCTTTCGCGAGGCCACCTCCTTTTTCAAAGGAGGTTAGACCCCTCCAAACAAACTCCGCCGTAAACGGAAGCAGTGGCGCCGCGGCCTCACACATTGTTACCAAAACCGTGTAAAGCACGTCGTAAGCATTTTGTTTATCCTCATCAGAAATTTCCCCATTGGCACTCACCTCGGCCTTTTTCCAAAACCGCTGACGATTTCTTCTGATGTACCAATTGTTCAGCGCCTCAAAAAACTGCACAAATTCTTCGCAAGCAATCACGGTGTCGTAATTTTCCATCGCGCTGTCGATCTTTGTCACTGCTGACTTCAGCTTGGCTAGAATGTAACGATCCAGAGTGTTATGCACCCCCTTCGTCGCGCTAACGCGTCGACTCGATCCCCCTAAATAGGGGGATCCTTCACCAACAATTCTCTTCGCCAAAATCCCATCCGCATTCGCGTAAAGACAGAAAAAATTAAAGGCGTTGATCAGTGGTTTGATCGACAAGCGTAAAGTGTCACGTATCGCTTTGCCTTCTTTATCGATCCGCAATTCTTGTCCACGCATCACAGGTTGTGAAATCATGTAGAAGCGCATGGCGTCTGAGCCAAAAGTCGAAAAAATTTCGAGTGGATCGGCGTAATTTTTCAAACGCTTCGAAAGTTTTTGCGACTTCTCATCCAAAATAGTTCCGTGGCAAATCACGTTTTTAAACGGTGCGCGATCGAAAAGCGCAGTCGACAAAACCATTAAAGTGTAAAACCAACCGCGAGTTTGCGCGACATATTCGGTGATAAAATCGGCGGGGAAATTTTGCTCAAACCATTCCTTATTTTCGAACGGATAATGAACTTGGGCGTAAGGCATCGAACCACTTTCAAACCAGCAATCGAGCACGTCGGTGACACGTTTAAATTTCTCGCCATTTTCCTCGAAAGTAATTTCGTCGATGAAAGGGCGATGGAGATTGGTGATTTTTTTTCCAGAAATTTTTTCCAATTCAGCAATCGATCCAAAAACTTTTAGCTTCCCCGATTCCGATTTCCAAACCGGCACCGGACAGCCCCAGAAGCGGTTGCGCGTGATCGACCAATCGCGAGCGCCTTCAAGCCATTTTCCAAATTGCCCGTCTTTGATGTGGTTCGGAATCCAGTTAATTCCCTGATTCAACTCGACCATTCGATCTTTGATGTCGGTGACTTTGACGTACCACGAAGACACGGCCTTGTAGATCAGCGGCGTGTCTGTGCGCCAGCAATGGGGGTAGTTGTGGAGGTATTGTTCGGTTTTTAGCCAAGCGCCCGTTGATTTGAGGTAGCGGATGATGTCATCGTTGGTGTCGAAGACTTGGCGGGATTTTAGGGACAAACTCGGTTCAAGCCCTCTCCCTTGAGGGGAGAGGGTTGGGTGAGGGTGATTAAGTTCATTCCAAATCGCATCGCAAACTCCATCGGTATTTTTAAAAACTTCTTCATTCCAAAATCTCAAAACCCTGAATCCTTCTTGCTCTAAAAACCTTGTTCTCTCCTGATCTTTAGAGATATTTTTTTCTTCAGCATGTTGCCCGCCATCAAGTTCAACGATTAATTTTTTTTCTAAGCAAACAAAGTCAGCAATGTAATTCCCGATCTGCTGCTGCCTTCTGAATTTAAAATTTTCGATCTGCCTACTTCTTAAAATATTCCAAAGTTTTGACTCAGCTTCGGTTTGATTTTTTCTTAAATTTTTTGACAAATCTGTGAGGTCGAGGTTTTTTTCACCCTCACCCCAACCCTCTCCCCTCAAGGGAGAGGGAGTTACACCGAGATCAAAAATCTCCGCCGTAAATTTCCCACCCTCATCAACGGGACACAGAGTTGGAATCCCGTTCGCCTTGCAAAGCAATTGATCGTCTTCACCAAATCCGGGAGCCATGTGAACGATGCCCGTTCCTTCTTCCGTTGTTACAAAATCGCCGTGAAGGATTGAAAAAACTTTTGGATTATTTTTGGTTTTTTCGTGATCGGAAAAATAAGGAAAAAGTGGTTTGTAGTTGAGGCCGATGAGCTCAGAACCTTTAATAACTTTATGAAGCCTTGGCTCTCCCGGTAGAGTCGTGAAAATAGAAGGATCGGGACTATTCGAAGAAAAAGATTCTTCGGCAGATGCGGAAATTGCCGTTATTAATATTTCATCATTTTCATTGGTCACTATTCCGTAGTTGATATTTTTCCCAACCGCCAAGCCAAGATTCGACGGCAAAGTCCAAGGCGTCGTTGTCCAAGCGACGAGTGAAACTCGTGATGGTTGCGGGATGGGGTTTGTAACCCCGTCCCCATGTTCATGTTCTTGAGCTGAACGTGCGGACTGGGTTACAAACCCCATCCGGCTCAACAATCGTTTTGCACTCTCATCTTCCAATTCAAACTTCACCGTCACCGCCTTACTCGCCTTCTGCCGGTAAGAATTATCCATCCGCGTTTCAAAGTTCGACAAAGGCGTCTGGCAAGCCCAAGAGTAGGGCACAACACGAAAATCTTCGTAGAGCAAACCCTTCTCGTGCAGCTGTTTAAACGCCCACAAAACCGATTCCATGTAGCTCAAATCCATCGTCTTGTAGCTATTTTTGAAATCGACAAAACGGCCTTGGCGCGTCACATAATTTTCCCAATCTCCCGCATATTTCATCACCGATTTTTCGCAGGCGGCGTTAAATTTTTCGATGCCGAAGGCTTGAATGGCAAGCTGTCCAGAGACTCCAAGCTCTTTTTCATTTTCCATTTCAACCGGCAATCCGTGTGTGTCCCAACCAAATTTGCGTTCAACTTTTTTGCCTTTCATCGTTTGGTAACGCGCGACTAAATCTTTGATGAAGCCAGTCAGTAAGTGGCCGTAGTGCGGAAGGCCGTTGGCGAAAGGTGGGCCGTCGTAGAAAACGAATTCAGATTTTTCTGCGTGAGAATGACGACAAGCAGCATGATCCTTCAAAGCGCAGGCTGAGAGCACTGGCGACACATTGTCCTCAACTTCTTCTCCAGCAAAATTTCTGATCTCAACTGACTTTTCGAAAATTTTTTCTTGCTGCCAAAAGCGCAAAATTTCTTCCTCCATTTTGGCAAAATCTAAATTCTGATTTGCCTCAGGATAATTTTTTTTCGTCATTTTTTTTGGGAATTTTTTTTAAAATCGACTTACGCCTTACGACTTACGCCTAATGCCTAACCTAACAAACCGCTTGAATTTAGGTCAATTGAAAATTAAAAAACGCGCCCATTCATCTGCTCAATTCCCCTCAAAATTTTCATGAAAAAAATAAGAATCGGCCTTGCTGGACTTGGAGTCGTTGGCAAGGGCGTTTACGATATTCTAAAAAAAGATGCAAAAATTCTCTCGCTCAAAAGCCAAGCTGAGCTTGAGATCGTCGCAGCTTCTGCTCGCAGTAAAAAAGATTTTCTTGATCCAAAAATTAAATTTTATTCCAACGCAATTGATCTTGCCAATGACCCTGAAATCGACGTGGTTGTTGAGGTCATGGGTGGCACTTCGCTCGCAAAAGACTTGCTAGAAAATTCGATAAGAAACGGGAAAAAATTCGTTACCGCAAACAAAGCACTTCTCGCGGAACATGGCGCAGAAATTGCAAAACTTGTTGAAAAATATGATGGACATATTGGCTTCGAAGCTTCAACCGCCGGCGCAAATCCGATCATCAAATCTTACAAAGAAAGTTTTACCTCCAGCGAAATTTTGGAAATTTACGCAATCCTAAACGGCACTTGTAATTTCATTTTGACGAAGATGAGCGATGAAGGTTCCGACTTCGCTGAAACGTTGAAAGAAGCGCAGAAATTGGGATATGCCGAAGCTGATCCCGAGCTTGATATTAAAGGGATCGACGCTGCTCACAAATTGACAATTCTTGCTGCAATAGCTGGCTCAACAAATCCAAATTTTAAAAAATTTTACGTTGAAGGAATTGATAAAATTTCAGCTTCCGATGTCAGGCTTGCCGATGAGCTTGGCTATAAAATAAAACTTTTAGCGATTTACAAAAACCGTGGCGACCGCGTTGAGCAGGCAGTTTATCCGGCATTGGTAAAAAAATCAGAAAAAATTTCGCAAGTCGATGGACCGTTTAATGCGATTTTAACTTTAACTTCGAATGCGAGTTGGAGCATGATGATCGGTCGTGGGGCGGGCAGTCTGACAACCGGATCAGCAATCGTCTCAGACCTTGTTGACATCGCAAATAATCGAAAAACTTATCTCTTTGGCGTGAAGGCTGACGAGTTAAAAAACGCAAAAATTTCCGACATTTCTCAAAGAGTTGGAAAATATTTTATCAAGCTAAAAGTTGATAAGATTTTAGCACAAAAAACAAATTTAGCCGAAGCAATTTTTGGCACGAAAATTAAAATCGAAAAAGCTTTTTTTCTTGATGAAGGCGAAGAAATTTTATGCGGCTTTTTAACCGAAGAACATTGCGAAGAAGACGTGGTTAAAACCTTGCAAAACCTCGATTCAAACCTTGTTAAATTTTCTAAATTTTTGCGCGTTGAGGAAACTAAATTTTAAACATCATGTCAGATTTTTTACTTGAAGTTTTCAGCGAAGAAATTCCAGCCACGATGCAAAAATCTGCGGCGGAAAATTTTCTTAGAATCGCCACAGAAATTTTTACAAAAAATAATCTTTCCTTCGAACCTTCTCAGGTCAGATCCTTCGTCACTCCGTGCCGCTTAACGCTTTACATCACTCTTCTCCAATCAAGTCAAAAATCTGCTGCGATAAAAAAAATCGGACCTCGCCTTAGCGCTGACAAGAAAGCGATTGAGGGCTTTTTAAGATCCGTTGGATTGCAAAATGAATCGGAGCTCAAACAAATCGAAAATAACGGCCAGCCTTGCTATCTCTACGAAAAGCCGGAGTCGGAAATTAAAACCAGCGAGATTCTAAAAAATTCTGCGCCACAAATTTTGCAAAAAATGATCAGCGCTTGGCCAAAATTAATGCGCTGGGATGTTGAGGGATGCAGCTTCCAACCAAAATGGATTAGACCAATCCGAAATATTTCCTGCATGCTTGGCAGCGAAATTATTGAATTTGAATTTGCGGGATTAAAATCAAATAACTTTACTCAAGTTGGGCGCAGGCCGCTCCAAATCACAAACGCCGCTCATTACCAAGAAATTCTCGAGGATAATTTCGTCATCCTCAATCAGCATGAACGCAAGAAAAAAATCATCGATCAAATCAGAAAAATTAGTTTTGACCTCGGTTTAAAGACAATCGATGATGAAGAAAAATCTCCACTTTTTGATGAGGTTGCTGGTCTCTGCGAATGGCCTACAGCATTGATTGCATCGATTGATGAAAAGTTTATGAACTTGCCAGATGAAGTGTTGATTCTGACGCTAAAATTAAACCAAAAATATTTCTGCTTAGAAACTTCTGAAAAAAATTTAGCAGAGAAATTTATCTTCGTCACCAACGCGATCATCACTGATTCGAATCGTCAAAAAATTATTTCCGACAATGAAAAATTGGTTCGCGCTCGCCTATCTGATGCAGAATTTTTTATTTCTGGAGATTTGAAACAGCCTTTAATTTCAAGGCTTGATGAGCTTAAGAAAATTATCTTCCACCAAAAACTTGGATCGCTTCACGATAAAATTTCTCGCCTTAGTAGCCTAACAAAATCACTTTCACTTTTCGTTCCTCACTGCGATTTAAATTTGGTCGAAAGAGCTGTGGATTTATGCAAGATTGATTTAACCACCAAAGCAGTGGCAGAGCTGCCTGAGCTGCAAGGAAAAATCGGCAGTTTTTACGCTCGTGAGCAAGGCGAAAATAATAAAATTTCTGCCGCAATTTATGAACATTATTTGCCTCTCGGGCCAAATTCAGAATTGCCAAAAACATCTCTCGGAATCGCACTTTCTATCTCCGATAAAATCGATTCGTTAGTTGGATTTTTTTTAGCTGACGAAAAGCCAACAAGCTCGAAAGATCCTTACGCTCTAAGGCGCGCCACGCTTGGAATTATTCGCATCAGCTTCGCTTACGACATCGCTTTTCCAATTCGAGTTTTGATCGAAAAATCTCTCAATGCCTATCCGACAAAATTACTCAAAAATCTTTTGAGTGAAAAAAATTCAAACATCCAAATCGCTAAAAAAAATCTCATCGAAGAAATCATAAAATTTTTTGTGGAAAGGTTAAAAGCTTATCTACGAGAAAATGGATTTGCGCAGCAAGATGTTGTGAATGTTGTGATCGATGAATACCTGTCAGATCTGGATTCGCACAAATATTGCGACATGCTTTATCTCGCGAAAAAAACTAATTTTTTGAACGAATTAGTTAAAAATCCGAAACATAAAAATCTCGTCGAACTCTACAAAAGATCCGCAAATATTTTAACGATCGAAGAGAAAAAAGATGGAAAAAAATTTCGTGGAAAACCTTCGCGCCTCGCTTTCAAAACGAAATATGAGCGCTTGCTTCATGTCAGAATTAAACAAATTAAATCTAGCTTTCGTAAGCTGATCATCAAAGGAGATTTCGAATCTGCTTTCAAACTTCTTCACGTCATAGAAGTGCCACTGGCGCACTTTTTCGATAATGTCGTGGTGAATGATGCGGATAAAAATCTGCGCGAAAATCGCCTGCTAATTCTCGCAAGAATTCGTGATTTATTTGAGCAGCTTGGTGATTTGACGAAAGTGGAAATTTGTTAGAAAGCGTTGTGACGACTCCCTTCAATGTCATGCTGAGCTTGTCGAAGCATGATTCAAGG
>CAINKA010000042.1 GCA_903849835.1 uncultured Alphaproteobacteria bacterium | reverse complement strand
GTTGCCGACAGTGGAGTTTTTCTGAATCAACTCCTGCTCGACAAAGGCTCGGCGGAGATTTGGGAATCGGCCTAATGCCGGCTTTCAAGTTCATCGTTACACATTTTTATTAATTTTTTTTAGGAGTTTTTATGTCTCGTGTAGTATCAGAACCAAAATTACCAGAACCAGCCAGCATATATGCTGACTGGTATGACGGACATGCTGGCTGGTATGACGGACATAGCACACCCTTCACGCTTGCAGCAAAAAAGGGTCACGAAGCAAAGGTAATATCCCTCTTAAAAGCGGGAGCTAGTGTGGATGAGAGAGGTAGCAATGGCAACACAGCCCTCATGCTTGCAGCAGAAAATGGTCACAAAGCAATTGTATTATTCCTCTTAAAAGTGGGAGCTGATGTGGATGCGTCCGATAGCTATGGCAACTCAGCCCTCAAGTATGCAGCAGAAAATGGTCACAAAGCAATTGTAGCATCCCTCTTAGAAGCGAGAGCTGCTGTGGAGAAGGAAGATAGATATGGCAAATCGGCCCTCATGTATGCAGCAGAAAATGGTCACGAAGCAATTGTAGAATCCCTCTTAGAAGCGGGAGCTGCTAAGGATAAGAGAGGAGGTAGCAATGGCGACACAGCCCTCATGTATGCAGCAGAAAATGGTCACGAAGCAACTGTAGCATCCCTCTTAAACGCGGGAGCTGCTATGGATAAGAAGAGCGATAGGTTTTGGAACACAGCCCTCATGCTTGCAGTAGCAAATGGTCACAAAGCAATTGTAGCATCCCTCTTAAAAGCGGGAGCTGATGTGGATGCGTCCGATAGCTATGGCAACACACCCCTCATGGTTGCAGCAAAATATGGTTACGAAGCAATTGTAGCATCCCTCTTAGAAGCGGGAGCTGCTGTGGATAAGAGCAATAAGTATTACAACACAGCCCGCATGCTTGCAGCAGCAAATGGTCACGAAGCAATTGTAACATATTTGAAAACTGACCAAAGCATATTTGCAGCAGTAAAAAAAGAAGGTGGCATAGAAATACTTACAAAGTTTCTCGAAGAATTACCTGAAGAAGATAAACAGTATAAACAGTTCGCAATAAATCGCATCCTCCATGCAAGAAACAAAGAGTGTCTAACAGCCTTAGAAGTTGCAGCAAAAAATCGTCATGTAGAAGTTGTGGAGTTTTTACTTGGTCTGGAAGTGGATGGAAAGGGTATCAGTGCAGAGACTCTTGAGAAAGCAAGAGCATTGGTAGAGGGCGAAATAAAGAAGAAAGAGCCAAAGTTTTTTGCAGTTAAAAAAACAAGAGAAGCAAAACTTCATTCGCTCGAAGCAATTCAAGAAAGAATAACCGAAAAAATAGAAGAACTGAAATCTGGCGCAGCGACTGCCGCGGGAGGAGGCGCTGAAGAAAGAAAGGGAAGGGCTGAATCTGCTGCGAGAGGAGGTGGTGAAGAAGGAAAGGAAATGGCTGAATCTGCTGCGAGAGGAGGTGCTGAAGAAGGAAAGGGAAGGGCTGAATCTGCTGCGGGAGGAGGTGCTGAAGAAGGAGAGAAGTTGGTGCTTAATCCATTTCATGGAGTGAGAAGTGGGGCTGCAGAACAAGGTGATGGATCGGACACAACGTCGGTGCTTAATCCATTTCATGGAGTGGGAATTAGGACTCCAACAAGAAAAGAAAGAGTTGAAAAGATGAGGTGGTTGTCGAGTGCAATAACCGTCCCCAACCCTTTATTTGGTGCCTCCGCTAAGCCAGTTCCGGCAACTGAAGTTGGTGGCGCGGGAGCAAGTGCCGTTAAACCTGTTGAAGCTGAACATGGCGGAGGCGGAAGTGGCGGAGGCGGAGGCGGAAGTGGCGGCGGAAGATGAGGCGGAAGAACTTAAGCCAATTCCTAGAGCAGGACGGGGTTTGTAACCACGTCCTCACGTTCAGTTCCAGAACAAAAAAAGCACAAACGTGCGGACAGGGTTACAAACCCCGTCCGGCGCTGGAATGGTAACGCGAAAAAATAAATTCAAAAAAATGAACTCAAAAAAAATCAGAAATTCCGGCGCCGCATTGGTCACCGGCGCGGCAAAAAGAATCGGTCGTGAGATCGTGCTGTCCCTCGCCTCACAAGGTTACGACATTGCGATTTCTTACAAAAAATCTGCTGTCGAAGCGAAAAAATTAGCGCAGGAAATTCAGAAAAATTTCGGCGTAAAATGCGAAATTTTTTGCAGTGATTTGCGCGAGGAAAATGCGGCGAAAAAATTGGCGGGGGAGGTGGTAAAAAAATTTCCGAATTGGAATTTACTAGTCAACAACGCCTCGGTTTTTGGCAAGTCTAAATTTCTTGCGGCGCCTGAGTCGGAGCTGATGGACAACCTCAACATCCATTTTATTTCGCCGCTGATTTTGGCCAAAGAATTCGCTAAAAATGTTGCCGCAAAAAAAATCAAAAACGCCCAAATCATCAACCTGCTCGACAAAAACATTTCGCGCTTCGACACCAGTTATTTTTACTATCTGCTCAGCAAAAAATCCTTGGCGGAATTGACAAAAATGTTGGCGGTGGAATTGGCGCCGCAAGTCAGAGTCAACGCGGTTGCTCCGGGGTTCATTCTCAACAGCATCGACGAAAAAAATCCGTCGCAAGAAACCAAAAATTTAATCAAAAAAATCCCGCTGCAAAACAAGGGCGAGATCAAAAATATTTTGCAAGCAATTGAGTTTTTGCTGGCCAATGATTTTGTGACAGGGCAAGTTTTGTTCATTGATGGCGGGGCTTCGTTGAACCACGCTGGGTAAATATTTTTAAATTTATGAGTCGTGTAGAGGTGTCAAATCCGCAATCTGAGGTGCTGAAGGCGGTACAAGTTTTTTTGGAAAAGCGTAAAAGTGATCCGAAGTTAGAGCTGACAGAGCTTTCCGAATTCATGCTTCATTTTAGAGAACTAAAAACCCCGCAAAATGAACTTTTAAAAATCATCTGCGATGCGGCGATTGACTTGTCTTCGCGGCAAAAAACAAACGAAGATTTGTCGAGAGGACTTCTCGAGAGTCTCGCGGAAATGAAAGGGGATTTTAAAGAGAAGGGTTGGGATGAGCAGAGCGGCAGGGTTCACGAAACCATTGCTGCGGTGATCATGAATTGTAATCCACCGCCAAAAGATGGGGTGGTGGAGGTGCCTAATCCACTTGCTAGAGCGCCGAAGACTGGCAGGGCGCCTTCTACAAAATTGCTTAAAAAACCAATAACTCCACCACAAAAACATTCTGGGTGCTGCGTCATTTCCTAAATTTTAAAAACTTTAAAACATGAACCAGAACAACAACTCCAACGAATCCCAACCTCTCGCAATCTTCGCCGGACGCGGGATTTTGCCGCAAATGTTGATCGAAGATTGTCAGAAAAAAAATCGGAAATTTTTGGTTTTTTTGCTGGAAGGTGAAAATTACGAAATTGATTACTCGGCCTTCAGCCCAATGAAACTGGGCTACGGTGAGGTTGAAAAATTTTTGGCGGAGATCAGAAAACACGAAATTAAAAATTTAGTTTTCATCGGCGGAGTTACAAAACCGAATTTTTCGTCTCTCAAAATGGACAAGAAGGGCGCGGTTCTGCTGGCAAAGATTCTCGCCAATAAAATTCTCGGCGACGACGCGGTTTTACGTGCGGTGGTAAAATTTTTTGAAAAAGAAGGTTTAAAAATTTTGCGGATTGATCAACTCTTAGATTGCGTGGTGTCAACAAAATCAACGCTTACCAAGCTTTCACCGAGCAAAGAAATTCTCGAGGATATCGATCTTGGAGTTGCGGCGATGAAATCTTTTTCACATTTTGATGTCGGGCAAAGTGTCGTGGTTGCGCAAAAGCAAATCATTGCCGTGGAAGCCTTGGAAGGCACTGACGAAATGATTTTCCGCTGCAAAAATCTTCCAACGGATTACAAAAAAAATGCGGTGCTGGTGAAGATGAAAAAGCGCGGACAAAGTGCCAAAGCTGATCTACCGACGATCGGTGTTGAAACCGTGAAAAACTGCGCTGCTGCCGGAATCAAAGGCATCGCCATTCAGGCCAATTCGACGCTGGTTTTGCAGAAAGATGAGGTGGTGAAAGTGGCGGATGAGCTGGGAGTTTTTTTGGTGGTGATTTAGTTTTGAAGTAGGACGTGGATCGAAGCAGGACGGGGTTTGTAACCCCGTCCTCACGTTCAGTTCAAAATCAAGTCAAGGCACAAACGTGCGGACGGGGTTACAAACCCCGTCCGGCGCTAGAATGACATTTTTATTTTCTCCAATGAACCCAAAAATCTCCCTCCACCACGAACTAGTAAAAAACCTCCCACGCGAAATCAAAAAACTCTTCACAATCTTCAGCGGTGAAATCCGCTTGGTTGGTGGTTGCGTGCGTGATTTAATTCTTGGCAAAAAAATTCACGATTACGATTTCGCAACGAAATTTTTGCCGCAAGAAATTACCAAAATTCTTGAAAAAAACAAAATCAAAGCAGTGCCAACGGGCGCCAAATTTGGGACGATCACGGCTGTGGTGAATGGAAAAAATTTCGAGATTACCACGTTGCGCAAAGATTTGGCAACGGACGGACGTCACTGCGATCCAGAATTTGTTGATGATTATTTTCTCGATGCTGCACGCCGCGATTTCACGATTAACGCGCTTTACCTTGATCTGCAAGGCTCGGTGACTGATTATTTCGGTGGAATTTCTGATCTAAAAAATAAAAAAGTGAAATTTATCGGCGACGCAAATTTGCGAATCGAAGAAGATTTTTTGCGAATC
>CAINKA010000041.1 GCA_903849835.1 uncultured Alphaproteobacteria bacterium | reverse complement strand
TCGACGGGCTCAGCATGACCACGAATATGTTCGGAATCAGATATTAAATTTACAAAATGAAAATCATCGGCATTGATCCCGGACTCACAAAAACTGGAGTTGGAATTATTGAAGTAAAAAACAATTCCTTATCTTTTGTAGCATCAGAAACAATTTACTCATCACCTTCAGAGCCGCTGGTTACAAGGCTCAATCACTTCCACAAATCTCTTCTCGAAATCATAAAAATTTATCAACCCGATGAGGCTGCGATCGAAGAAACTTTCGTAAATAAAAATCCATTATCGTCGTTAAAACTAGGCCATGCAAGAGGTGCGCTGATTTTGAGTTTGGGATTATGCGGATTGAAAGTTGCGGAATATTCAGCAACAGCAGTGAAGAAAGCGATTGTGGGAGTAGGGCGAGCAGAGAAAGAGCAAATCCAAAGAATGGTAAAAATTTTATTGCCGAAAGCTGATTTTAAAACTGAAGATGAAGCTGATGCCTTGGCAGTGGCGATTTGTCACAACAGTCATTCATCTTTTTTATCTCGGAGATAACCTTGTTTTTAACCCACTAGATTCACCTTTAAGAGCCGCTGCAGCCTTCGCTCTCCTATCTTCCTCTCTTTTTCTCATCAACGCAACCGCAGCCTTTCCCTCAACGACGCTGCGAGTGTTTAACATGAAAGTTTGGTTTTGTTTTAACTCGAACTCCACTTCGATTTGATTATTCGCATTCACTTTCGGCGCTTCACTTTCCGGTTTGGAATTGGATAAAATTTTCCATTTACTGAGGCTGATTTTCCAAACTATTTTCACGCGATCTTTTTGGATGGATTTTACGTAAAGTTCTTTGTCCCATCGATTACTTTCGTGAGTAATTTTTTGCTGATTAATCCACACTGCCCAATCCTTCGGAGTGAAGTAGATTATGGATGCGAGATAGATGTAGGATTTTTCATTCGCTTCATTTTCTTCAGCTCTTTTTTTATCATCAGCATTTTTCTTTCTTTCTTCTGGGGTCAAATTTTCATCGCCAGTTCCCCCTTCGGCGCCCTCTGGAACATAAATTTCATTGCTTCTCAAAGAGTTAATCGCACGTCCAATATGATCATTTTCTTCATCATCAAACATCAAGGAAGTTGCTTTTCTGCTGAGCAAAATATTTGCGATTAGGTTGTCGCTCGAGATTTGATTCGTTAGGGATGAATTCAAAAGCTCTTGTTTCGGATTGGATTTTTTATTCTGCTCAGGAGCAGTGACAGACTTGTCTGGAAGGCTTGCTTCTGCAAAAGTGGAATCGCTTTTCTGAGCAAAGGAATCTACGCAAAATAAGAAAAAAATTATCGTAAAAATAATTTTACTCGGCTGACTTTTTTGCATCTTTAACCTCCGGATTTATTTTTTTCTCAAGCTCGGATTTTTCTTTGTAAGCATACCAAACAAAATCAACTTTTCCATTCACTGCGGCAGAGTTTTTGCCAGAGCTAATTTCGATCAAATCTTTGTCGGTGTAACTTTTACTTTTTCTGATTTCCATATTCGTAACCACGACATATCCGGGAATGGAATTGAGAAATTCTGTTACGAAAGATATCGCCATCACATCATCAGCAGAGCTAAAACTTAGGCTAACATTCGTCGATATCACACTGATCGTGGAGCGTTTAAACACGCCATCTTTGAGAGTTTCTGGCAAGGCAACTTTAATGACGGGATCAAAAATGGAATATTTTTCAGCAACTAGGACGAGGTTAGAATTTATCTCATCCATTTTTATTCCCGCCGTGTTTTTTTTGTTACCGCTTAAATTTTTCCACAGCCCTTGATATTTTTTGATCTCAACAGTTTTGGTTTCTAATTCTGAAATTTGATTTTCAATTTGCGCGGTATCGGATTTGATCAGCTCCACTTTGGCTACAGCGCTTTTCTTTTCGTGGTAAAAAAGAAAAATAATCGCAACAAAAACTAAAAACAAAATTCCAGCAACAGAAAAACTAGCGATAATTTTTTTACGTAATTTTAAAATTTTCATCAGTTTTTTGTTACGCTAAAATCGATTGGAAAATTGTAATATTTTTTATTGAGGTCGATGCTACGAGGCAGTTCCGTGTAACTCACCTTCTGCTTCTCCATATTTCTTTTCAC
>CAINKA010000040.1 GCA_903849835.1 uncultured Alphaproteobacteria bacterium | reverse complement strand
GGTACGGCTTGAATCACCCTTCGACAGGCTCAGGGTGACATTTGAATGTGACCTGCCTGCCTTCACTCAATCTCCTTCGTAATCCACCCGCCCCCGAGCACGCGCGAATCCTGATAAATCACGCAGGCTTGCCCCGGAGTAATCGCCCGCGTTTCCGAATTCATTTCGATTTCAGCTTCACCGTTTTTACCGATTTTTACCGTCGCATTTTCTTCCGCGTGATTTGAACGCAAACGCACTTGAGCCTTAATCGGCGCAGTTAAATCGATGTCATCCGCCAGCCAATTCAAATCGCGAATTTTAAATTTTCGGTTTTGTAAAAATTTTTCTTCGCCGACGAAAATTACATTTTCTTTTGGATCGATCTTCACCACGTAAAGTGGTTCGGGATAGGCAATTCCAATGCCGCGACGTTGTCCCAAGGTAAAATTTATGATGCCGTCATGCTTGCCTAAAATTTTTTTGGTTTCGATGTGGATGAGGTTTCCTTGTTTGAAAGCAGTGGGGCGATGCTTGCGAATTACTGCGGCGTAATCGCCATTGGGCACGAAGCAAATATCTTGCGAATCTGGTTTGTTTGCCACTTCTAAACCCAAGCGCTCCGCCTCTTGCCGCGTTTTTTCTTTGGTGTTTCCGCCGAGAGGAAAACGTAAAAATTCGAGCTGCTCTTTCGTCGTCGCGAATAAAAAATAACTTTGATCTTTGCCGTCATCCACGGCTTTGCGCATCTCGATCTGACCAGTCTGACCAACTGCTCTTTGCACGTAATGACCTGTCGCCAAAGCATCAGCACCAAGGTCGCGCGCCAGTTTCATCAAATCGCGAAATTTCACCGATTGATTGCATTTGACGCAAGGAATCGGCGTTTCGCCGCGCAAATAAGAATCGGCAAAATCATCAATTACCGACTCACGAAAAAGATTTTGGTAATTCAAAACGTAATGCGGAAAGCCAATTTTTTCGGCAATTTTTTTGGCGTCGTAAATGTCAGTTCCGGCACAACAAGCGTTCTTTTTTTTCAGCGCCTCGCCCATGTCGTAAAGTTGCAAAGTGATGCCGATTACATCAAAACCTTGCTCGTGCAAAAGGCAGGCGACAACAGAAGAATCAACGCCTCCCGACATTGCGACGACGATGCGAGTGTTTCTATTTGGCTTTGTGAAGCCCAGTGAATTCATCGGTAAAATTTTAGATTTTAGATTTAAGATTTGAGATTTAGAAATCGCTCACATCAAATCTAAAATCTAAAATCTTAAATCTAAAATTTTTTATGCCTGAATCAGCCAAACTAGTTCTGCCAAGCGGCAAAGAAATTCTTCTCCCAATTCGCAAAGCCAGCATCGGCCAAGATGTGATCGACATCACATCGCTCTACAAAGAAAGCGGCATGTTCACCTACGATCCCGGGTTTCTTGCCACTGCTTCTTGCGAATCAAAAATTACTTTCATTGATGGCGATAAAGGTGTGTTGCAGCACGGCGGATACTCGATCGAAGACCTCGCAAAAAGAAGTGAATATCTTGAAGTCGCCTATCTTTTGCTGAATCGCGAATTGCCAAATGCTCAGCAATATCGCGACTTCCGTAGCGGAATTATTCGCAACATGCTGGTTCACGAACAAATCGGAATTTTATATCGTGGCTTTCCAAGGCGGGCTCATCCCATGGCAATCATGGTTGGAGCGGTTGCATCTCTTTCAGCTTTTTACCACGAAACAATGCATGTCACCACGCCAGAAGGCAGGATGGACGTGGTTTACAAGATCATTTCAAAAATGCCGACTCTCGCTGCAATGGCTTACAAATATTCCATCGGCGAGCCAATAATCTACCCGAACAAGGAATATGGCTTTGCGGAAAATTTTCTGCACATGCTGTTCGACAAGCCGAATAATCAGCACAAAGTCAGTCCGACAATTGCGAAAGCGATGGAGATGATTTTGGTTTTGCATGCTGATCACGAACAAAATGCATCGACTTCAACTGTGCGTTTGGCGGGCTCTTCCGGCGCAAATCCTTTTGCTTGTATCGGGGCTGGAATCTCTTCGCTCTGGGGTCCAGCACATGGTGGTGCTAATGAAGAAGTTTTGGAAATGTTGCAAGAAATCGGATCGAAAGATCGCATTCCAGAATTTATTGCTCGTGCCAAAGACAAAAATGATTCTTTCCGCTTGATGGGTTTTGGTCATCGTGTTTACAAAAATTACGATCCACGCGCCGCAGTTTTGAAAAAAGCTTGTGATGAAGTTTTGGGTGAATTGGGAATCAAAGATCCGCTTTTGGACATCGCGATTGAGTTAGAAAAAATCGCGCTGAATGACGAATATTTTGTCTCAAGAAAACTTTTCCCCAATGTCGATTTCTATTCCGGAATCATCTACAAAGCCTTGGGAATTCCGAGCAATCTCTTCACGGTAATTTTTGCAATCGCGCGTTCTGCGGGATGGATTTCTCAGTGGAAAGAAATGATCGAAGATCCGGCGTTTAAAATCGGCAGACCGCGCCAGCTTTACACCGGACATGTAAAAAGAGACTATGTCGAAATAAATAAAAGATGACCTCACTCCTCGAAAAATTTGCAAAAAAAGCTGCAGCAGATCCAACTAAGGTGATGGCGAGAAAGCCAGATGAAGACTTCATCCCTTACGTTTGTCATTACGATCCAAACACGATTTTAACCAAGAATGGCGAGCTTTTGCAGATTATTCGCATTACAGGTTTCAGCAATGAATCTGCAGTTTCGGAATTAATTTCTCTGCGTGATGCGGTGCGTGACGCGATTATCGATCACGTCAAGGATGATAAAATTGCTTTTTGGTTTAGCACCATCAGGCGCAAAAAAGACATTGCTCCGCCGTTTAATTCCGAGGGGGTCGAAGATTTTTTTGCCAAGCAGGTGAATGACAGCTGGGTTAAGGCCAATAGCTGGGATGACCAATATGTGAATGAGCTCTACATCACCTTGATTGCTGAGGGAATCGACACTTCTGTTGCAAATTTTAAATCATTCACTCGGTCATTTTCTCACATGACCACCAAGTCGTTGCATAGCAAATTTCTGCAAGAATCGCACAAAAAATTATCAAAAATTGTCACGAATGTCGTCAAAGAAACGAGGGAATATGGGGCAAAATTACTCGGCATTTCTGAGTGGGATGGAATTTTATATTCTGAGCCGATGCGTTTTTTTGGAAAAATTTCAAACCTCTACGAAGAGAGGTATCCACTATCCGCAAACGATATTTCAAACGATCTAGCCAGTCACAAAATTGCTTTTGGAAATCGTGAAATAGAAGTGGTGGGTTACAAAAATAAACATTTCGCGGCGATGCTTTCTTTGAAGGAATATTTCGAAGTTTCAACCAATGCTCTCGACAGAATTTTGCAACTTCCCTTCGAATTTATTATCACGCAGTCATTTGATTTTTCCTACTCCGACAAGGACCTCGAGCATTTCGAATATCAAGATTATATTTTGCAAATTAGCGGCGATGAAGAATTTCGTCAGCTTAGTGGCATCGAAAATTTTATGGAAAGCAAACATGATTTGCCCACTGATTATGGCAAATTGCAAACCACCATCATGTTCATCAATAACACGCGAGATGGGTTGGAAAAAGATGTGAAGCTTGCGCTGGAGCAGTTTGGCGCTCTTGGCTTTGTTGTGATCAGAGAAGATCTTTTTTCGGAACATTGTTTCTGGTCGCAATTGCCGGGAAATTTTCGCTTCCTTTGTCGTCAAAAAATAATCAACACTTATCGTGTTGGTGGCTTCGCCGCGCTTCACAGCTTTCCAGCTGGATTAATTTCTGGAAATCATTGGGGACCGGCATTAACGCTGTTCAAAACCGTTTTGAACACGCCATATTTTTTCAGCTTTCACGAAGGTGATTTGGGTCACACTTTAATCGTCGGACCAAAAGATTCTGGCAAAACTGTGATGATAAATTTCCTACTTTCTCAAGCGAGAAAGTTTCATCCGAAACTGATTTACATCGACATTAACAGCTCTGCTCGAGCCTTTATGAAAGTGATGTCTGGACATCATTACCGCCTGTCTTCAAGTGAAATTGATCAGCCAGATTTTCTTCAACTAAATCCGCTTTCTTTGCCGAAAAGTGAGGAGCATCAAAATTTTTTAAACGAGTTTTTTGCCAGCTTAGTTTCTTTCAGCAAAGAGCCGATTGCAGAAGAGGAGATGAAATTAATTCCACAAACTGTCGACAGAATTTTAACCGCCAACGCCAATAGTTTCGCCGCTGCGGCCGAATGCTTCAACACTCCCGAAACAAAAAATATTTACGAAAAATTAAAAATTTGGAATGGTGGAAAATTGGGATATATTTTTGGATCGAAGGAAGAAATGAAGTGGAATGAAAAAATAATCGCTCTTGATTTGACTGAAATTTTTTCACAAAAACCAGTCGCGATTCCGACGATGCTTTACTTACTCTACCGCATCGAGGCCGCGATTGACGGCACTTCACCGTCAATCATCGTGATTAATGCGGCGTGGGACATGTTGGATAATCATTTTTTAGCGCCAAAAATTAGCGACTTTTTGGGCCGCATGCGCAAAAAAAATTGCGTTGTAATTTTTTCCACAGACAAAATTGAAGATGCTGAACATGACAATTTTGGAGCTGAAATTAGAAAAAATCTCACCACACAAATTTTCTTGCCAAACAGTGCAATGACGGAAGTGGATTACGAGAACTACAAAACCGTGCTTGGCCTGAATAATGAAGAGGTCGAAATCATCCGGATGATGGAGCTCGAAGAGCGCCAGTTCCTTTTCAAGCATAGCGAAGATTCGATTATCGCGTCGCTGAATCTCTCAAATTTTATTGAATATATTAACATACTTTCCTCCGACGAAACCACAATAACCGCGATGGAAGAGGTGATAGCGGCTAGTGCGAGCGAAGCCAATCCAAAGCCAACGCAAGATGTTTGGGTGCCGCAACTTTTTGAAGTGCTGAAAGAAATCGAAAAAGAAAGAATCGAAGAAGAGAAGAAAAAATATCTCGCAGAGTTAGCGGAGCAGCGTGAGAGGATTAGATTGAAGCTGGAAGAGGCGTGAGAAAACAGCCTCAACAGCTGTTTTCGGTAGTAGGGGCGACGGACCCCCCTCGTGGTCGTCCGGCGGGCTGGCACAAGGCCAGCCCCTACTAGACACTGTTAGCTACTCAACTTCCTCTTCAGCAACTCATTCACCATCGTCGGATTGGCTTGCCCCTTGCTCTCCTTCATCACCTGCCCAACAAAAAATCCGAAAAGTTTTTCTTTTCCTGATTTGTAATCCGCGAGCATTTGCGGATTTTTTGCGATTACTTCGTCGATTATTTTTTCCAGCGCGCCCGAATCTGAAACTTGTTTGAGGCCTTTAGTTTCAACGATTCGCGCTGCGTCCTCACCTGTTTCAATCATTACATCCAAAACATCTTTGGCGATTTTTCCGGAGATTTCGCCGCTCTTAATCAGGTCTAAAAGTTGGCACAAATTGTCAGCAGAAATTTTTAGATTTTCGAAATTAATTCCGAGCTTGTTCATGCGGCCGAATAGCTCGACTGTAAGCCAAGTGACGCAAATTTTTGCTTCGTGTTTCTGAATTAATTTCTCGAAGTAAGCGGAAATTTCGGCGTCTGCTGTGAGCACGCCGGCGTCGTATTCCGGAATTCCAAACTCAGAAATGTAGCGCGCTTTTTTTGCTTGCGGAAGTTCGGGGAGGGATTTTTTTATTTCGTCGACGAAGTCTTGTGTGAGAACGAGCGGCGGCAAATCAGGATCGGGAAAATAACGGTAATCCATTGCGTCTTCCTTGCTGCGCATTGTGCGCGTTTCGCCGGAAATCGCGTCGAACAAACGAGTTTCTTGCGAAATTTTTCCGCCATTTTCGAGAATTTCAACTTGGCGTGCCGCCTCGAATTCAATGGCTCGGCCGATGTTTCGCATCGAGTTGAGATTTTTTATTTCGCAGCGCGTGCCGAGTTTTTTTTCGCCTCCCGTCGACGCGTTAGCGCGACCAGAATTAATTTTTCGAACAGAAACATTCGCATCGCAGCGCAAATTTCCCTTCTCCATGTCGCCGTCGCAAGTGCCCAGAGAGCGCACAATCGCGCGAATTGTTTTGACGTATTCTGTGGCTTCAAACGGCGAATTCATGTCGGGCTTGGAAACGATTTCCATCAGCGCAACGCCGCAGCGATTGAGGTCGATGAAGGTTAACGTCGGGTGCTGATCGTGAATCGACTTGCCGGCATCTTGCTCGAGATGAATGCGCTCGATGCGGATTATTTTTTTTGCGCCATCCTCGTTGAGGATTTCAATTTCACCTTCGCCAACAATCGGATCGGAGAATTGCGAGATTTGGTAACCCTGTGGCAAGTCAGGATAAAAATAATTTTTGCGATCGAAAATTGATTTGAGATTGATCTTGGCGTTGATCCCAAGCCCAGTTTTCACTGCCTGCTCAATGCATTTTTCGTTAATCGTCGGAAGCATTCCAGGCATGGCCGCATCGACCAGCGACACCTGCGAATTTTGCTGCGCGCCAAACTCGGTCGCCGCACGTGAAAAAAGTTTTGACTGCGAGGCAACTTGCGCGTGAATTTCGCAACCGACAACGAGTTCGTAGAGGTTGGTTTTGCCTTGGATTTGGTAGGTCATTTTGGACTAATTTTATTCTGTTTTAGTAGGAGGCTGTGAAGAAATTCTGGAGCGAGATCGAGATCGCTTCCCCAAACTATGGTGTGGTCGCTAAGCAAAAAATCTTTGAACTGTTTTACATTTTGCAATCTCTCAAATGCGTTTTTTTCTTTGCAGAAGAGAAAATTTTTGAGATCCACGACTCCTTTTTTTCCGTCGTCAAAAGTAAGAAAAATTTTATAATCGCCTTGGTATTTTGCCTCTTCGACATTGAATTTATGCATATCAAACTAGCGGTTTAATCTAGAGCAGGACGGGGTTTGTAACCCCGTCTTTATGTTCAGTTCCTAGTTAATAAGACATGAACGGTTGGACGGGGTTACAAACCCCGTCCAGCGCTAGTTATTGGAATTTGGAATAAGAAGTTCATCAAGAAGACGAGAATAAGATTTACCCCGCCTCTCTTGATAATTAAGCCCTCTAAGAGCATCGATAATTTCGTTTAAAACAGCATCGCAGTGACTCTTCTTTACTAAGCCGCTTTTTTCCCACTCCGTTAAGACGTTTGTTATTTCGAGAAATTGATCAATAAAATCATCATCTTCGCAATCTTTAGTGTTTAGAGATTTTGAGTTTAGCTGTGTAATTATTTTATTTTTTCGTTCATCTGAAAAATGTTTTTCTATGATGTCGGAGATGGTAAATCTGAGTATAATTAGAGAGGCTGTGTATGTACCTACCCCGCTATAAAATTGATCTCTTGCTATGAGTGATCCGGCTCGAGGATGTTCTTTTAACAACAATTCTTTCCAGTTACTGCAATTGATAAAAATTTTACCTAAGTGGTCAGAAACTTCTTCTTTGTATTTTTTGAATAGAAAAAAAGTTCTTATTTTTTTTGCAAAAATAAGAATCAAAAATCCTGTAAATAGGTAAATCATTTGTGTCATTTTAAGAGGTTTTTATTTTTTTGAGGCAAAAAATTCTTCTTCGAAACCACCGATCTCCCCAATTTTTTCTCCAATTCCTTCCGCGCATTTCCGGCGATTTTGCCGCCGATTTTGGAATCGGATTTTAATTTTTTTACGCCGCGGGAATTTTCGTTGCGGTGAATTTCGGTCGTTGAGCGTTCGCCGAGCATGGTGAAAATTAGTTCGAAATCATCCATGTGATCGCGCAGATTTTGCCTTTTTAAACCCTTGTGATCCTTGTATTGCGAAGGTGTCAGCCCAAAAGTCGCCTTCGAAATTTCTGCGGTTAAAATTTCGTAATCGCGATTTTCTTTAGCTCCGCGATTTTTCCATTCATCTGTCAACTCCTCGCGAATCGCGATTCCGCGCATTCTTTTTTCGATCCAATCTTCTGGATAGCCTTTGAGTTTGTAGAGCGTGCGCGTGCGTTTGGTGGCGAGTTCGGGGTTTTCGATTTCTTGGATTCGTTCGAAGCCAACCTTGGCGAGCCAGCGTTTGAAAGGTTCGGCTTTGGGTGACGGGATTGATTGGATGATGCGGAAGATGCCTTCGGTGTTGGCGCAGTTGATTTGCTGGAGGCCGCCTTCGGTTTGCATTACAAGGGGGTGTACAAATTGTACCCACCCTTTCTCTAATTCAGGATCGCGTTGTCTCATGCGATTGATGTACTGCTTTGGATCGTTGGAGTCAGTGAGAGCATGGACAGCATCCTGTACCACAAACCACCATTCATTCTGGTGAATAATTTTTCTGATTTTTTTGCCTTTAAAAAGTGCTAATTGGGTGTCGAGATTTTGCATTTTGATGGGGGTTTTGGGTTAGTAGTTTTCGAAATTTATTCGTAGTGCGAAACTTTTAGAGCAAGACGGGGTTTGTAACCCCGTCTTCATGTTCAGTTCCTAGTTAACGAGACATGAACATTTGGACGGGGTTATAAACCCCGTCCAGCACTGGTTGGATAGTTTTTGTTATTCCACCGGAGCTGCTTCTACAGCTCCTTGCTCACCGGCCTCATCCACATCCCCAGTCTCCGCTTCATCCACTTCCTTATTCCCAGTATGCGCAATCCTCGCCACCGAAACCACCGTCTCATCCTTCGTCTTAATCAACGTCACACCTTGCGTATTTCTTCCCGAAATTCTGACGGTGCTGATTTCGGTTCTGATCAGAGTGCCTTTGTCGGTGATGATCATCACTTGGTCTTTGGCCTCGATTGGGAAGCTGGCGACGACGCTGCCATTGCGTTTTGAGGTGACGATGTTGGTGATGCCTGAGCCGCCGCGGTTGGTGATGCGGTATTCGTAGGCTGAGGATCTTTTTCCGAAGCCATTTTCAGTCATTGTGAAAATAAATTCTTCGACTTCGGCCATTTCTTCGATCTTGTTTTGAGCGAGTTCGCAGCCAGAAATTTTTGGCAAATCTCTTGGTTGTTCGAGCAAATCTGTCGTCGGATTTTCTTTGAGACGTTTGTTGTGAAGCAAGGCGTCGCGCAGCTCAAGACGCTGTTCGAGCTCGATGCTGAGATATTTATCCTTCACCTCAGAATCTTCGCCGGCATGTTTTAGAATCGAAAGCGCGATGACTTTGTTACTGGCTTCGAGCTTGATTCCGCGCACTCCCGTCGAACTTCTGCTTTGGAAAATTCTGAGCTTGGCGACAGGGAAGCGAATGCATTTTCCGTCTTTAGTCGAAAGCAAGATGTCGTCACTCTCTTTGCACAGAGCCACGCCGATCAAGGCTTCACTGCCTTCCAACTTCATGGCGATTTTTCCGCTGGCGCGAATATCGACGAATTGATCCATCGAGTTGCGGCGAATATCTCCGCCGGAAGTTGAGAAAATAATGCTCAAATCTTTCCACTTAGTTTCGTCTTCGGGCAAAGCCAAAATTGTTGAAATTTTTTCGTCAGCTTCGAGCGGTAGAAGGTTGACTAGCGCGCGTCCGCGAGCTTGCGGATTGCCGAGTGGAAGTTTGTAAGTTTTGAGTTTGTAGACTTTTCCTTTGCTCGAAAAAAACAAAATCGGCGTGTGGGTGTTGGCGGTAAAAATGTCGGTGGCGATGTCTTCTTCGCGCACATCCATCGCGCTGCGACCTTTGCCACCGCGGCGTTGCGTGCGGTAGGCTGAAAGTGCGACGCGCTTGATGTAGCCATTCATTGTGCCGACTACGACCATGTCTTCTTTTGGAATTAAATCCTCGATGTCGACTTCGAATTCACTGTCTTCGATCGTTGAGCGGCGTGGCGTGGCGAATTGTTCCTTTACGTCGCGCAATTCTTTTTTGACCAATTCCATCATTTTTTTGCGATCGCCGAGAAGTTCGAGATAGCCCGCGATTTCTGCAGCCAGAGCTTTTAACTCGTCGTTAATTTTTTCCATTTCGAGGCCCGTCAAGCGCGCCAATCTCATTTCTAAAATCGCCTTTGCTTGCAATTCCGAGAAGTAGAATTTTCCGCCTTTGACGACATTGCTGCGATCTTGGATGAGTTTGATGACAGTCTCTACAAGCCCGACTGGCCAAGCTTTAGCGAGAAGTTTTTCTTTTGCTTCAACGACATCTTTTGATTTTTTGATGAGTTCGACAATTTCATCGATGTTCGCCACCGCTACAGCCAAGCCAACCAAGATGTGAGTTTTGTCGCGCGCTTTGTTGAGCAAGAAATTTGTGCGGCGAGTTGTGACTTCCTCGCGAAAGGCGGTGAAGATTTTGATGATGTCGAGAATGCCCATCAGCTGCGGTCTGCCGTGATTCAGCGCCAACATATTCATGCTGAAATTGCTCTGTAATTCTGTAAAGCTGTAAAGCTGGTTGATGATGACTTCCTCCATCGCATCCTTGCGCAGCTCAATAACGACGCGGATTCCATCGCGGTCAGACTCATCGCGAAGATCAGTGATTCCTTCGATTTTCTTCTCTTTCACGAGGTCGGCAATTTTTTCTACGAGCTTGGCCTTGTTAACTTGGTAAGGAATTTCGTTGATGATGATTGCAACTTTACCGCCGGTTCTTTTCTCGATTTTATGCTTGCCGCGCATCACGACCGAGCCACGTCCCATGCGGGCTGCGGAGTCGAATCCTGAGCGTCCTAAAATTATTCCGCCGGTTGGAAAATCTGGCCCTGGAACGATTTTGATGATGTCTTCAATCGTGATTTCATTGTTGTCGATGTAGGCCAGACAAGCGTCGATCACCTCGCCCAAATTGTGCGGAGGAATGTTTGTCGCCATGCCCACCGCGATTCCACCCGAACCATTTACCAGCAAATTTGGAAAACGCGCTGGCAAAACTTTCGGTTCTCTTTCGTGGCCGTCATAGTTTGGAATGAAGTCGACAGTGTCTTTGTCGAGATCGTCGAGCATAGTGTGCGTAACTTTTTCCAAACGTGATTCGGTGTAACGCATTGCTGCCGCAGGATCATCATCGATTGATCCGAAGTTACCTTGCCCGTCAATCAACGGCACGCGCATCGAAAAATCTTGCGCCATCCGCACCAATGATTCGTAGATCGCAGAGTCACCATGCGGGTGATATTTACCCATCACTTCACCGACAATTCTCGCCGATTTTTTGAATGGTTTGTTGTAGTCGTAATTGCCTTCATACATGGCAAAGAGGATGCGGCGATGGACGGGTTTGAGGCCGTCGCAAGCATCAGGAATAGCGCGTGCAACGATGACGCTCATGGCGTAATCGAGGTAAGATTTTTTCATTTCAGCGACGAGGGAGACGGACTGAATATCTTTTCCGACAGCAACTTGAATTGCGTTTTGTGTAGTCATTTTGTGAGGTTTTTTGATTTTAATTTGACAGGAGTGACGATGCTTTTTAAGCAGACAGGCCGCGGATTTTACAGTCTGTTTTCGTTCAAGTGCAAGAAAAAATTAATCAAAAATAATATGAAAATCGGAGTCACGGGAATTACGGGTCGCATGGGTCGCACAATTGCCACGCTTGTTTTGCAAGATCCAGTCGTTGAACTTTCTTCAGCGTTAGTTCGTCAAGGCGGAGGCCAAGAGGGGGGCGATCTCGGAGAATTTTTAGGTTTCGAAAAATCTGGTGCAAAAATGGTTTCGGATGTTGATCAATTCGTCCAAAGCTGTGATGCCATCATCGATTTTTCAGCACCGAACTTAAGTTTGGAAATGGCGGCAAAATGCGCGCAATTTAAAAAAGTTTTGGTCTGCGGCACGACAGGATTTTCCGACGCTGAAAAAACAAAATTTTCCTCTTACTCAAAAGACATCGCGATCATTTGGTCTTCAAACATGTCGCTCGGCGTGAATTTATTGATGAACTTGGCGGAAAAAGTCGCTCACATTTTGCACGATGATTTCGATGTTGAGATCGTCGAAATGCATCACAAAAATAAAATCGATGCACCGTCAGGAACTGCTCTGTCACTCGGCGCTGCCGTTGCTCAAGGTCGTGGCGTTGATTTAAAAATCGTCGGAAAAACCACTCGATCAGGAAAAGAAGCGAAACGCGAAAAAGGCGAGATCGGCTTCGCCAGCTTACGCGGCGGCGACGTCATCGGTGACCACAGCGTAATTTTTGCCGGAGATGGTGAGCGCGTCGAGCTTATTCACAAAGCTTCAAGCCGCGATATTTTTGCGAAAGGTGCGGTGCGCGCGGCGATTTGGGGAAGTGCGAAGCAGGCGGGGTTTTATTCGATGCGGGATGTTTTGAGCTAGATCAGACGCAATAAAAAACCCGCCGTCTGACACCTATATTTCAAGGGAGAAGATCGGCGGGCCTAATGGCGAGCATTGAAAAATATCGTCATGAAATCGTCAACCACAAATTCAAAACCTGATGATCAAACAAAAAGCGCTATGCCCATTCCACTTGAAGAAGTCGAAATGCAAAGCTCACAAATTCGATTTGATTCTGAATCATAATTCGATGTCATGCTGAGCCTGTCGAAGCATGATTCAGGCCTCGGTGCCATGAATCATGCTTCGACAGACTCAGCATGACATCGAGGTTTTTTGTAATTTTGATCAATCGGTTTTTTGAATCAGGTTTGGTATATCTAAGCAAACTGAGTCGCGTGTTTCGCGCTTAAAATCCTTACTTCATTTTTCACAACGGTAAAAATTACACGAAAAGATTTTTTGTAAATGAGGTGGCGAATGAGAATGTTAGGATCTTTTTGTACGTAAAAATTTTCGGGAGCAATCGGACAACGATCGGGAAATTGTGACAATGATTCAATGGCTTCAAATATTCCAGCAAGCCATTGCGCAGCAATGCTGGGAGCCTGTTGCTCATTCATGATGTAATCAGCATGTTTTTGTAAAATAACTTCAACCGACCTTGGGATTAAGACCTCGTAGTGTTTCGAATTCATCGATTATTTGCGTTTGGTTTTAGGTGTTTTTTTAGTAATTCTTTTTTTTAAATTTTTAAAAACATTTTCTGCTGAAGAAAATTTTCCCGATTCAAAATCTTCTAAGCTTTGATTAATTTCTGAAATTGATGTTTCTAATTCAACCCGCTCTTGCATTTTTTGATAAGCTGCTGCGCCAATAACCACAAGCTCTGCTTTGCCATTCACTGTCAGCACAGTTGGTCTTCCTGTCCTCTTAAGATTTAGAATAAAATGGTTGGTATTTTTCTTGAATTCAGTGAGTGAATCGATGTCTTCGGAGATGTTAATCATAGTTTTTAAAAAGTTTTTTAAGAATTGAATTAGAATTTAATAAAATGTTTTAAAAACTTCAAATTTATTTTGGATTAGCTCAATTACGGATACAAAAATCCCATCTCCCACTTTCCATCATCCTTACGCGAATAGCAGCAGCGCGTGTGCAGACGGAAATCACCTTTTTGCCAAAATTCAATTTTCTGCGGAGTGATGCGAAAGCCTGACCAAAATTTTGGGCGCTCGATTTTTTTTCCGAGAAATTCTGCCGTTTTTTTTGCCACCGCTTTTAGCAAATCGATATCGCCGCCGATTGGTTGAGATTGTTGCGAGACGTGAGCGCCGATGCGGCTTTGCAGTGGTCTGCTGTTAAAATATTCGTCGGCCTCTTCGTTGCTAACTTGCGTCACCGCGCCTTCAATTCGTACTTGGCGATCCAATTCTTTCCAATGAATGCACAGCGCCGCGAAGGGGTTGGAACGCAGCTCCAAGCCTTTTCTGCTTTCCAAATTAGTGTAAAAAACAAAACCATTCTCGTCATATTTTTTGAGCAGAACTGTGCGGTTGGACGGAATCCCCTGCTTCGTCGCCGTCGCCAAATTCATCGCCTCGACCTCCTTCACACCCGCCTTCTGCGCGGCTTTGAACCATTCGTCGAAAATTGCGATTGGGACTGTGATTGGGTTGGAATTTTGATTCATATTTTTGTTAAATTTTTTGAACCGTAGAAGTTCAAAGCAAAAGGTAGGCTTTGCGTAAGTCCTAATTTTATTTTCCAAATAGTTCGCTATGCAAACCGGCTCTGTAAAGTATTAGCTCTGTTTCCGTGGTTATCATAAATCAGCAGCCAATCTGGTTCGATGTGGCGCTCTCTTTTTCCGACGCAATCACCGGATAATTTGTGATCACGGAACCTTCGATCAAGTGGTAAAAAGTTTTTTAAATGATACAAAACATCGTCAATTTTTTCGATGTTTTTTCCTTGTTTTAAAGCACGCTTGTAATCTTTTTAAACGCCGTGGTGTAGACGATGGTGAGCATTTTAAGTTTTATTTTTTGATGTCTTTCAGGAATTTATTGAAGTTGGAATGTTTGGTAAGATTTTTATTTTTTTTCACATCGTCAAACGCCTTCAGAGTTTGTTTGTTCGGCTTTTTATCTACATCACCGATGGTTTTTTGTAGAATAAAATCTTTTAAAGAAAGGTTGTTGATGGTTGCTAAAACCTTTAATTGTTGACGCTCTTGATTACTCACTTCGATGGTTACTCGAGTCATAATTTTAATTGGTTAATTTGTTAAAATTGTCAGTAACCACAAAATTGTAAAGATTGACAATTTTGTCAATTTTATTTTTTATTCCACCGCCTTCGTCAATTTTGCCTTAACCCAAATCCGAAAACGATCGATGTAGCTGAAGATTGCTGGCACGACGATGAGGGTTAGGAGCGTCGAAGAAATTAATCCGCCGATGATTGCAACACCCATTGCGCTGCGTTGGGCGGCGGTGGTGCTGAGTCCGATGGCGGTGGGTAGGGTGCCGGCAATTAGCGCGAGGGATGTCATCAGAATCGGACGCAGTCGAATTTTTCCGGCCATCACTAATGCTTCGGAGCGCGTCTTTCCTTGTCCAATCAGATGATTGGTGAAGTCGATCAAGAGGATAGAATTTTTCCCTGACACGCTAATCAGCATAAAAATTCCAAGCATCGTAAAAATATTTACCGATTCATGCGTGACAAAAAGTGCGATTGATGCACCGCATAAAGCCAATGGCAGAGCCAGTAAAATCGTGAATGGGATGATGAATGATTCGTAGAGGCTGCAGAGAATTAGGTAAATAAAAATGACGGCGATGAGGATTGCGAAGCCCATCGAACTTTGCATGTCTTGCATATTTTCGGAATCGCCGGAGAAGCTGTAGCGAACGCTCGGAGGCAGTTTTAATTCTCCCACTTCCATCATCGCAATTGCATCATTCATCACATTTCCAAGGCCTGCACCACGTGCTAAACTTGCACCGATTTGAATGTAGCGACCATGGTCTTGACGCGTGATTGTCGCGGCTTCTTGGCCTTCGCTAGTTTCCGCAATGTCTGAAAGTTTGACTAATTTTTGGTTGAGATTTGGAACGTAAATTTTTGTAAAATTTTCTTTCAAATTGCGCTGCTCAGTTTTTAAGCGCACACGCACGTCATATTCCAAACCATTCTCACGAAATTTTGTTGGAGTGTAGCCTTCGACATATCCGCGTAACTCGTTTCCAACCGCTTGGCTATTGACGCCATACATTTTCGCTTCTGCATCTTTTATCTTCACGCGGAATTCGCCGCGGGTGTTTTTGTTGCTATTATTGACATCTTTTAAACGCAGATCTTGCTTTAATTTTTGAAAAATTAATTCCGCATATTTTTCCAATTCTTGCTGATTGCTGGAGATTAAAGTGAGATTAAAAGACTGGCCGCGAGATGCGCCGCTAGAGGGATCGTAGTCTTTTACGATTGGATTTGCGAAGGCAAAATCTCCAACATCTTTCCGTAATTTTTCTTTGAATTCTGAAGTGGTAATTTTTCTTTCTCGGCCTTGTTTTAAGCGAATATAAATTTCTGCTTTGTTGGATTGTGAGGAACTATTTCCAACCGAAGTTGCGGATAATTCCACCTCCGGATTTTTGTGAACTAACCCGTCAATTTTTTGTGCGATTTCATTGGTGGCGTCAAGATTGTAATCCGCTGGCAATTCAAGAGCCACAACGACTTCGCCGTTATTATTTTCAGCAATAAAAGTTTTTGGGACGAATTTGAAAAGCATAATGCTGAAGGCTAAAATGCAGGCGGTGAGCAATAAAATTTTCTTCGGATTGTTAATCGAAAAAATCAAAATTTTTTCATATTTTGCTTCGAGAAGATTTTGAAAATTTTCAAATTTTTGTAAGATTTTTTTGACCAAAAAATTTCCCTCAGACTTGGTAATTTTCTTGATTTTTTTTCCAGACAAATAGGCGCAAAGCATTGGAATTATTGAGATGGCGACGAAGAGACTGATCACCATCGAGAAGGCGATTGTCAGTCCAAATTGTTTTAAATATTGCCCGACAATTCCTTTCATGAATGACACTGGCGTGAAGGTTGCGATCACGACTAGCGTGATTGCAACCACTGCCATGATGATTTCTTTTGTGCCTTCTGCAGCTGCTTTTTTTGGATCCATTCCGCCTTCAATTTTGCGATAAATATTCTCCACCACAACAATTGCATCATCGACGAGAAGGCCAACGGCAAGGCTCAAAGCCAGTAAAGAAATTATGTTGATCGAAAAATTTGCAGCATACATCGCGATGAAAGAGCTGACCAGAGAGATTGGAAGTGAGATTGCTGTAATCAATGTGGCTCTAGTGTTTGCGAGGAAAAAGAAAACTGTCAGAACTGTCAAAATTATTGCGATTGCGATGGTGTCATAAACATCTGCGACGTTGTTTTTGATATATTTGCTAGCGTTCTTCACCTCTTTGATTTCGGGGCTTCCGCTCATTTTGGAAAATTCTTTTTCCATTTTGTTTATCTGCTCTTTTACACCCTCAACAACTTTTATGATGTTGGAATCTGACTGGCGATAAATGCTGATGAAGAGAGATTTTTTTCCATTTGCGAATGCTCGCGAAGTCTCGTCCTGCAGGGTGTCGACAACTTCTCCAACATCAGAAATTTTTACTGGAACTTCGTTGGAATAAAAATTTACGACGACATTTTTAATTTGATCAATGTCGCTAAACTCGCTCGCACTGCGGAATATCAGCTCTTTTGCGCCTTCGTCATTTTTCCCGATCGGTACATTTTGCCCAGAAAGCGCCAATTGTTTTTGCACTTGTGAAAGCGTCATCTGATGCGATTTGAGAAGATTTTGATCGAGCAAAACGTGAATTTCTCTTTTTCGTGCGCCAATAATTTCAACCATGCCAACGCTGCTAGCTTGCTCCAGACGTGGGCTGACGAACTGATCAGCTAAATCAAAAAGTTCGCCTTCGGATAAATTTGCATTGAGCGCGATCGTCATCACGGGTTGATCGGAAGGATCGACGCGACGAATCACGGGCTCTTTCGCATCGTCAGGAAGCTTCGATTTTACTTGGTTTATTTTGTCGCGAATTTGTTGCTCGGCATATTTTATATCGGTGCCGCTGTAGAGGTTGACGATGACTTGGCTTGTATCTTTTAGGCTACGCGAAGTGACTTTTTTGATTCCGGAAACAGTGCTAACTTGCTCTTCAATCGGCTTTGTTACCAAGTTTTCAATCTCAGATGGAGACGCGCCGCTGTAGGTTGTGGAGATGAAGATGGTTGGAATTTCGATGTTAGGAAAAAGATCGACATTCATTTTGTTGAAGCAAATCACGCCGACGATTATGAGCGTCGCCATGATGCTGGTGATGAAGGCGGGACGGGTGATGGAGAGGGTGGTGAGGGACATAAACTTTAATTTTGATAAAGTTTTTCCTGAGAAATTAGTGCCAATAATTTGTAAGCAATTTGGATCGTTGTGAGTTGTGCATTGGCGAAATCTTGTTCAAAAATTAAAATTTGGTAAGTGCTGCTGCGGCCTTGTTTTAGAAGGTTGCGCTCGTTTTCCAATTTTGATTTTTGCGCTGATTCAATTGACTGAGCAAGCTTTAAATTTTCTTTGTAAATCGTGAGATTCTGCGCGAGATTCTGCCAATCATTTTCCTGTTCAAAAATTTTCTGACGGTAATTCATTTTTGCTGCTGAGGCGCTTTGGAGTGCGCCATGTCTGATTTCGGAAGTGAGTCCAAAATTTATCGGCATCGAAAATTTTACGCCAATTGCACCCGCTCTTCCTTTTTGATCGAGAGAGCTCAAAACCGCTTGCGACTTATTGGCTTCGATCTGATTTTCCAAATAAGATCCGTATAAATTTAGTGATGGTTTGTTGCTTTCTTCGTCAATTTTTGCGCTAGCTACGGCCGCTTTCATATTGGCTTCGTGGGCTTTTACATCGAAGCGATTATCGGCCATAATTTTTGGAACTAGAAAATTTTTGAGGCGCGTGAAGTTGATGTCGTCAAGCTTTTCTGGCACTTCATTTGAGCTGATGTAGCGCTGTTTGTTGAAATCTCGTGCAGCAATTTTTTCGTCATTTTGTGCTTGCTGCAGCAAAAGTTTTCGGCTTTCAAAATTGGCCTTGGCCTGCAGCACATCGCCTTTCTCGCCCAGATTCATTTTCTCTCTTTTCGAAACGTAATTCAAAATCTGCTCGGCACTTTTCAACGCGTTAGTTTGAATCAAAACTATTTTTCTAGCAGCGATTAAAGCCCAGTAGGACTGCTCTGCCGCAACTAGCGACGAAACAGAAATCGATTTCGCAGTTAATTTTTGAGTTTCGTTTTGGAAGTAAATCGACTCTTTCGAAGCCTTGGTCATCGACCCAAATCTGTTCTGCCAAAGTGGCAAAGAAAATTCGATTGTCGGAATGCTCTGATAGTTCGATGAAGCTAAGCTGGGATTGGAATAATTCGAGGTGTTCAGCCCTTTGTAAGTGATGTGATTTAGCGAATAATAAAGCTTGGTATTGAGTCCAAAATCTGAAGTTTGGGTGAATCCAATTTGGCTATTTTGGGTGTAAGTTTCGTTGTAGCGAACCACCTGCAAGGCTTGATTTTGCTCGGTAAAGGCGGTTTGAGCAGTTGCAAAAAGATTTATGGCGGTGACTAATTTCGCTTTTTTCTTCAGCTCTTCATAGGCCTCGGCGTTTTGATTTGCGGCGCTGTAAGTTAGATTTTGATTTTTAACCTGATCTAAATATTCACTCAGCGATAAGGCGAAGGAATTTTCGGCAAAAAAAATTGCTACAAAAAAAAGAAGGGAAGTGATTTTTGTTTCTGTCATTTCGGAATTTTTGGTGATTATTTTTGATCAATCATTCGATGTCCATCCTGATAAATGTTCGATGTTACCCCGAGCCTAATGCTCGATGTCATCCTGAGCCTAATGTTCGATGTCGTCATCCTGAGCCTAATGTTCGATGTCACCCTGAGCCTGTCGAAGGGTGATTCTGGTCTCGGGCTCGAATCACCCTTCGACAAGCTCAGGGTGACATAGACAAGCTCAGGGTGATATCGAGTTTAATTTTTCTAAAAAATGAACGAACTAACTAGAAATTTCTCCAATAAAATTGAAGAGATTTTTTCAGAAAAAAAATTACCAAAAAAAATCGCAGTTGCAGTTTCTGGAGGCGTCGATTCTTTGGCGCTGACTTTTCTTTTGCATGAATTTTGTGCGAAGAAAAAAATAAAACTTTTCGCGGCGACGGTAGATCACAAAATGCGCCAAGACTCGTCAAACGAGGCGCACGAGCTGGGCAAAATTTTAGCGAAGAAAAAAATTCCGCACGAAATTCTGACGGTCGAGCAAAAAAAATTACCGCAAAAAAATATTGAAGCTGGCTTGCGCGAGCTGCGCTACGAACTTCTCTCCAAGTTTTGTAAAAAAAATAAAATCGAATTTTTATTTCTCGGTCACCATCTCGGAGACGTGGCGGAGAATTTTTTGATTCGGCTGTTTCGGGGGTCGGGGTTGGATGGGTTGGCGCCTATTGGGGAAGTCGTAAGTCGTAAGTCGAAAGTCGTAAGTCGGGAGGAAATTCAACTCATTCGACCGTTGTTGGATTTTACAAAAGATGATCTGAAAAATTTTCTTCGGCAGAAAAAAATTCAGTGGTTTGAGGATGAGAGCAATTCGGATGAAAAATTTTTGCGTAACAAAATCAGGAAATTTTTTGAGAGTTTTGAGGAGCAAAATCTGATTCAAAAAAGAATCAAAAATGCCAGCGACGAAATTGCAAAAATGCGGGATTTTTTTGACGAGATTGTGGCGCTGGAAGCGGCGGAAATCGTGGAGTCGCGAGCGGATGGCAGTTTTCTAATCAATCACAAAAAATTCCAAAATCTTGACGAAAAAATCGCGCGACGAATTTTGGTTTCAATCCTAATGAAAGTCGGCGGCAAAATTTACAAACCGCGCTTAGAAAAGCTGAAAAATTTCTACGAATATTTGCGCAGCAACGAAATCAAGCTACGAAATTTTTACGGTTGCTCAGCGAAAAAATTTGATGCACAAAGGGTGGTGATTTTTGCGGAAGTTAATCAACTTGGCTCAACCAGAAATACAAAATCTACAATGTCATGCTGAGCCTGTAGAGGCATGGCTCTAACGCTGACCCGAATCATGCGGAGGCGGGCTCAGCATGACATCGCGGCCTAATCGCCAAAACAATGACTTCCTAAAACTTCGCCACTAACGACAATTTAACCGCCCGTGGCGAGCCGGGTTGGATGTTGTTATTTCCGTCGGCGGTTTGATTCGCGCAAATTTTTCGGCCACGAGATTCAGTGTGAGTTTTGTGTGTGATGAATGAAAACGCGTCCGCAGGTTTGGAATTGGCCACGATCGTCAGCTTTGAATCAGCGTCCATCTGATTTTGTTGGATCTGTAAATTGATATTTTCCTCCTGCTTCGAGAGGAATCTGGCATCCAGCTCTTAACTTTTTGACGCTACTTGCATCCATAGATCCACTCGGAATTACTGAATCTACCAAGTCTAACTCATCCTCTGTTGGCGGTGGTAGTGGTCGGTCGCTTTCAACTTCACCAACGCAAGTGCTGCAGGAAAGTTGCTCTTTGCAGGCCGCTTCCATGTAGCCTTTTTCTGATAAAACCGTTGCCAATGTTGGTTGTTTTTCTGAGCTGCCTTTTTCTCTCAAATCAACTTGAATTAGCTCAGATCCTTTTTTTGTTTTTACCTCGATAACTACGCAGTTTTTTCTGCGAAACTCTGACTCTTTTTTATCTGTTGAAGAGTGTTTTTTATAAACTTGTTCTGCGGCAAATCGTTTAAATTGTTGAACCAGCGAGCCATCTTTTCCTAAGTCTCCCAAGATTTTTTTACCTTCTGCAGTCACGGCTGCTTCTATCACATCATCTGTTAGCCAATAAAATTTTTGACCATCAGGAATTTTAGAAAGATCAACTTTGATGATTGAATTTTCTGGATTACTTCCATGCACAAAACGATTTAATTTTAATAACATTTTTCCGTCATCCACTCCAACTACTTCTATTTTTCCATATTCGGTGGACATGATTAACCGGCCGTGATTTTTGGTCCCGGACAATCCTGCTTTCGCCTGATCCAATAGGCGGCATTGAGCTTCTATCGTGCTATCTCCACGAAAATGTCTACTGCCCGGAATTTCTCTGCAGGCATAAATATTGTGCATTGAAATTCCGAGTTTGTTGGTTTGATACATTAAAAGTCGCAACACTTCTGGAGAATCGTTAAGGCCCGAGATAATAGGAAACTGGTTGTAATGCCCCACCCATTCCACCCTTTCTTGAATTGCGCTAAGTGGTGCTCGGATGTCCTTTCTGACGCGGTATTTCGCATCTATGTCGTATAGGTATTCTCCACGACTATCTAGCTTTGCTTCTACAAGTTCATACGGATGAGAATAGTGTCCGACTATGTCCACCTTTACTTCGGGATAAGTTTTATGAAATGCATCCATCATTTCCCAAAATCTTCTGTCAAATCTGTCAGGATTAAACGCCAATTCTTTAGTGCCAATTCTAACGGTATTTACACCAGCTTCAGCCATTAAAGCCAAGTAGCGAGCAATGGTAGAATTTGGTAATGTCATTGGGTCGCCGCCGGAAAAAAGAATTTCTCGGACATGCACCAATGGCTCATTGGTTTCTTTGTGAAGCCACAAACCAGTTTTCGAATCTTTTTTTCCAAACTCCTTAATGGTGTCGTCAATTAAGCTATTAAAAGTTTTGATATAGGCGGCGATGACGGGCAAATCCGCCTTCGATTTGTTTGAGACTCCGCTGAATAAATCGAGTCTGTAACAATAGCGGCAGTGGGAAGAGCAGTTAACGGCGACAAGGGCTAGCACCATCTCATACTTGTGCAGCAGTCCCGGTAGGGGTGAAAAATGATTTTGATTTGATGGGTCTACTTCACCGGAAAGATCAGCGATTTCTTGAGAATCCGGCATGACAATTTTTAAAATCGGATTTGGTTTTTTAGCTTCTTCTGGGACGCTGAGAGCGTAATCAACATAAGATTTTGACACTTTCACCCGCATGCGACCTTGCACCTCTTTTGCTTGACGCAGCAATGCTTCTTTCTCTTCTTTTGTGTAATAGCGATCAGCTACGCGCTCTATCACTTCTTCAACGCCAACATACCCTTCGCCATTATTTCCGCCGCGAGAATATTTTTTATTAAGTGGTTGTACGTCTTCTAAAAAATCACGACCTCTGGGAGAAATTTCAAAAACATGAGATGGTCGATCTACAATTCCGGTAGTATCGATTTTTAATTTTTTTCTTAATGCCGCTAAACGAGGCGAGACCACTAGAGGCGAAAAATCTGCCCCAGAAGATTTGGATGAAAAAGCCCTGAATGATCCTTGAGCAGGTCTTGTTGTCGTTACTTCTCTTGCTACTGTAGTTGCCGCTCTTGCTGCACTTCTCATTATGTTTTGCTAAAAAATTCTACTCGATTTGAGCCTGTAACAGTTTTTCTGTAGTGAGTATTTTTATAAAATCTTGCGTTAAGCCGTAATGCTTTTTCCCTTTTTTGACTAAAATTCCATAAATAATTCCGGGAAAATATTCGGTTAAATTATTGCCGACCAAATCCCTTCCTTTTTCTCCTTCTAGACAAATGCTAGAAACAATCGAAATACCAATCCCAGCTGTTACGAATTTTTTTAAAATTTCATAATTTCCCATCTCAAATTCGATCTTGGTTTTCAATCCGTAATGTTTTGCAATCTCATCAAAATTTGGCACAGTAACAAATTTTTGATCAAGTCTTAGAAGGCTATAACTCTTGACGTCAGATAGTTTTAGATTTTTCTTTATTGCGAGTGGATGATTTTTTCTGGTGAGTAAAATTGGCTTATATTCAACGATCGGAATAAAATCTAATTCCTTCGGAACTTCATCAATTTTCATTGAGTAAATCAGCATATCCACCTCGTTATTCATCAATCTTTTTATTGCCTCCTCCCTCACTAAATTTCTGATTTCAAATTTAACTTCAGGATGGGCCACTTCAAATTTTTGAAGATATTTTGGCAAAATATAGCAGATGCTGACATTATTTGCGGCGATATTGATGATGTTTGATTTTTCCTGTTTCAGATATTTTATAAAATCTTCAAACATCTCGTCGGCGCCATAAATATGAGGAGCGACATGGGTGTAAAATTTTTTTCCTTCCGTAGTTAGTTCAATGTTATTTTTACCTCTCTCAAAAAGCTGAACACCTAAATCTCTTTCCAACGACTTTATCTGCAAACTTACTGCCCCTTGGGTTAATCTCATTTTTTTTGCTGCGTTAGACATGCTGCCAGTCTGAACTGTGTAACAAAATCCCTTGAGTTGTTGGAAGCGATTATTTTTGTAGTAATGTTGTTTTGGGGTTGATTTTTCGAAAAGTTTCTTAGGCATTTTTTGCTACTAGTTTTATTAATAGGGGTATTAATGATCTCGACTATAACTTGGGTTCTGTAATAAAATTTCAAGCGGAAGGTGATTTTTGTTAGCTGTTTTTTTCAGCGAGTATTTTTCAACTTTATCTTTCGCGACGACATGTTGACAGTTAGTTTTCCTTTGAGGACTTCATCAAAAGTCCTTAATTTCTTCTACGATTTTTTTTCAGAAAAATTAGAAAAAGTTTCAAACAAAAAGTCTGTTCAACCACAAACTTTCAAAACAATTTGTACACAAATTGAATCCCCCTCCACCCAACTCCACCCAACCTCCACCACCACCTTCTCCTCCTGCGAATTCCTCTCCGCCATCACCCACGAGCTAAAAACCCCACTCTCCGCAATCATCAGCATGTCGGAAATTCTTGCAGAAAATCTTGCGGCACTGAGTTCAAAAAATTTCTCTGCAGCGAATTTAGAAAAAAATTCTGAGCTCCTCACCGAATCAAAATCTTGCGTTACCGACATCGCTTCCGTCACCTCCGACATGTTCTCCCTCGTTCACGATATTCTCGATGTCAGCAAAATTTCTTCCGGAAAATTCTCGGTTAATCTTAATTCCGAAATTGATTTGCGTGATGTCGTGAAGCGTGCAGTGAAGCTGAATTACGATTATTCTTTGAAGCGGAATGTGGCGATTAAAGTTGAGATTTCTGACGAGGTAAAATTGGTGAAGCTTGATGAAAAAAGGATGAAGCAGATTTTTACGAATCTGATCTCGAATGCGGTGAAATATAGTCCGGTTGGAAGCGAGGTGAAAATCTCCGCTCAAATAAAAAATAATTTTTTAGAAATTTGCATCTCCGATCAAGGCTTCGGAATGACCCAATCCCAAATCCAAACCGCCTTCCAAAAATTCCAAACAATCGAAAATCCAAACTCGGGAAGCGTTGATTCTTTTGGACTCGGATTGCCAATCACGAAGCAACTTGTTGAGCTTCAGGGTGGGGAGATTTTTGTTGAGTCGAAGGTGGGTGAGGGGACGAGGATGAAAATAATTTTTCCAGTTTCAGCCTCGTCGCCATTGCTCAAAAAAACCTCGTCATTACCGATATCTCACATCTCGTCATTACCGATATCTCACGCTGCGTCATCCTTTTCTTCCTGCGCCGCGTCATCCTTCCCCTCCCACACCTCGTCATCCTTGGCGCAAAGCGCCGAGGATCTCATGCGTTAGGGCTTCCCAAGTAAAACTCCTGAGATCCTCGACCCTGCGGGTCAAGGATGACGGGCGGGCGGGGGATTAGGCGCACCAAGGATGACGGGGTGTGCGGGAAGTGGAAGGGCGACGCTTCTTTTGAAGACAAGGATAACGATTTCTTTCGAAGATTTATTAAAAAATACCACCACCACGCCAACCCAAAAAGCGTGTTATTCATCTCCTCGAAGTGGCGACGCTTCGGGGATTTTTT